>PFVN01000087.1 GCA_002790635.1 Candidatus Moranbacteria bacterium CG_4_9_14_3_um_filter_42_9 | reverse complement strand
GCGTTCGCGTCACGGCCGGCAGGTTGTGCGCCAGCACGCTTTGATTAAACTGCTCGCCGCCGATAATCACCGGTAACCACCCCAGAATAGCCAAAATAAAAGGAGCAGTTGCCCAGGAATGATGTCCCTCCAGCATTTCGAATGTAACTTTAATTTTTTTCCACGCTCGCACCTTTTTGTTCGGTCCAAGCGCCCGCATGATGACGGGAAAATTTTCAATCCCATAGGCCCATCGGCGTTTCTGCTTATATTGATTGACGATGGTTTTCCAATAAGTTTCCGCCAGAACAGCATCCAGCGAAATGGGCAGATAGATTGGTTTGACTTTATAATCGCCATTGTAATACGTGAAGCATTTCCAATAAATTATTGAATCTTCGCTGATCATATTGACAGGCCAAAAACCAACTCTCACCAAAGTGTCAAATGGCTCGGAATGGGAAGAAAAGGTAACCATCCCATCCGGACGCGTGCTTTGGAAAATATGCCAAAAGCTGGAACTGGTCACGATTATCCGGACAAAAGCGTTGGTGTCCCAGATGTTGTTGTGATACATCGGCAAAGGCTGATAGCTGCGCTGCAAGCGCTTGGGATCAGTAATATATTCATAAGTCAGTGCGGCAAAATATTGGGGGTGAGCGACACTGTCACAGTCAAAGTTGGAAAATATGACTTTTTTAAAATCGATATTTCTTTCATTCAAATATTTCATCAGGACTTTCGCGGCAAAAGTGGCATTGGATCCTTTGGCCTTCATTTCATCACCCTTCACGATATGCGTGGTTACGATAAAATCCCGAAAGACTCCGGCAAATTTGTCCTTTAAATAATTGGCTTTTTGGAGCCGCCTTTTTTCCGGCTCCCGCTCTTCCGTCGCCAAGAGCACGATTATCTGCTGATTGGGAAAATTGCTTTCCGCGATTGCTCGAATGGATGGCTCAATCACTTCCGCCGGTTCGGTAGCGGTCGGCAGCATAACGACATGGATAATTTCCCGCCAATCCAAGATATGGCTCTTTCCGTCCGTCTCAAAAAGTTTTTCAATACTTTTTACTTCCGCAAGACATCCGCGCTGTTTGGCTATTTCTCTTCTAATAATCTTTCTCTCTGCTCTGCTTAGCTGGATCTTCTCCTGCAGGGTTTTTTTCAAATCTCCAATTCTTTTCACTATGCTTTCTTTGAATTCTTTCGATTTGGAAATGTTTTGGCACATAGCCCACCAATCAATTTCTTTCCCTTTTTTTAGCTTACGGTAACCTTCGATTGAATAGTATGTGATGAAAATGGTCCGAAAAATCCAATAAATGTCAAAAATGATTATAAAAATAGCCACCCAGACCGGAAACAGAAAAGAAAACACAAACATTCCGATGATGGTCACCCAGGTCAGAATTCCGGGAATAACCTCCAGCGCCCGCTGGATTTTTTTATCTCGCGGATTTTTTGTTTTTGGATCGGGAAACACAAACTCCGGCACAAAAGATTCGCGGCTCTGATTTTCGGATTTTTTCAGCATAATTTTTGACGGGCGCTTAAACTTAATAATTGATGATTATTACGCTCAGCGCTGAAACAAACAGGCTCAGCTGGATCATCAGCGCCGTCATCAGCAAAAGATAACTGGCGATTCTCTCTTTGCGGCGATAAAAATAAATGGACAAAAAAAAGTTTATCAAAAAAAGAGCGAGGCCGATCAGAGGAAGCACGAATACTAATTTATAGTTTCCTACCATGTCCACCCCAAAAAAAACATTATAATGGATAATTATCGGAAAGTCAACTGGTCGCACAAAAATTTTCAAGATTATCCAGTCGATTAAATTGACCGCTAAGCTCAAAATTATAAGCCAAATCGGTATCGCGCTCTTGAAATAATCCAGAGCAAAAAAGAGCCTGACTTTCGATTTCAGACTCAAAATCACGGATGCACTTTTCCCTTTAAAATCCATAATTTTGCTAGTCGGCGCTCGGCTTGTCCAAAAAAACCGGTTCGATTTCCGATTCACCTTCAGAGATCCTGACAACATCTTTGTCCATTTTTTTGAACTCTTTGTAGGCATTGTTATAATGACTGACCGTTGTGGCCATGCTCGCGCCAAGTTTTTTCAGATATTCGTCATAACTCAAAATATGCTTGCCCAATTTTTCCACATTAACTTTGATTTCCTTGGCGCTCTCCTCAATCTGCATCGCGCGCAAGCCTTGCAAAACGGTCTGCAGATAAGCTAAAAATGAGGTCGGTGAGACAATAATGACTTTCTTGTCTTTAAAGGCATACTCGACCAGATCCCGGGTGTTGACTTGCACCGCTCCTATTTTATTGATCAGCAAATCATAATAGATAGCCTCCGATGGAATAAACATAAAGGCAAAATCCATAGTTTTTTCTTCCGGCTTTATATATTTGGCCGTTTCGTCAATGCGATTTTTCAGATCTTGTTTAAAAATTTTTTCCAGGCGTTCTTTTTCCTGGACATTATTTGTATTTAATATTTTTTCGTAGTTTTCCAGAGAAAATTTAGAGTCAATGGGAATTATTTTTTCTTTGACAAAAACCACCGCATCAACTATCACTCCGTCAGAAAATTCATATTGCATCTTATAAGAATTGGGCGGCAAGACGTTTTTCAGCGTTTCTTCCAAAAAGTATTCTCCCAAAACTCCTCTTTGTTTCGGATTTTTAAGTATGTCCTGAAGATTTTGCAGTTGGGAGGAGAAGTTTATTACCTGCTTATTAGTTTCATCCAATTTCGCCAGCTTTTCCGAAACATTGCTTATGAGCTTAGCCGATTGTCCGCTGATGCCCTGGACTGTCCGAATAGTCTGATTTATCTGGTCCTGCGTTGTTCTGTGAGTTTCAGAAAGCTTTTCGTCAACCATCCGCTGTAACTCCTTGTTTTGCTGGGACAAGGCCGAGAGGCGCTCCAAAATGATAGCGACTTTGGGACCGAAAATAAGCCATAGCGCTATGGCCAGTCCCCCTAAAACTAAAACTCCAATTAAGATAGAAAGCATTGTTTTATCAGACTAAATTTGTTGCACCGACAGATCATTTGCGATTGGCAATGAGTCTTTTTAACCCGCTGATTTTGTTTATAATTTCTTCATGGGGCCCTTCCAAAAACTCGAGAATAAATTTATCCAACATATTCAGACGGTATTTGAACTCTTCGCCACTCATCAAAACAAAATCGATTTCCTTGCCGATTTCCGCTTCCAGACTACTCATCAAATTCTTTATTTTTGCCCGGCTGATTCCATCACCGACCAAAATCATATCAGCCTTGCTTTTATGATAATTTATAAAAGCTCCGCTAATCGCCGCCAGCTTGATGTTGCCGATATCCTTGATCCGGCTTAAGCTCTTTGACTGCGGATAAAGATTGTCTTTGGAAATAAGATTTTTCAATTCAGGATAAAATACAAATTTTTGGTTTAAGAGATAGGATCTTTTCCCTTTCTTCGTCCGTTTCAAAATAAATTTTATCCTTACCAAGTTTTCGACCTCTCGCCTGATCGCGGAGTTTTTTAACATATTTCTTTTCGCGATTTCCTGGAGCGAGTATTCGTGTTCCGGATTCTGGAGAAAAAAACGCAGAAGCCGAGTCTTGCTTTTGGATCCGAATAGATTTTCTAAAATTTCCGACATTTGTTTGGGATCGTTAATTATTTATAAAATTATTATCTAAGCCTTTTACTGGGCAAAAAATCAAATATCACCTAAGAATAGTATAGTAGCGAGAGGCTAAAAAGTAAACCCCGTTAGAAATAAGACGCCCAGGGCGTCTGCCATTCCGCTAGCGGAGCGGATTTCTAACGGGTTAAACTTTTGATAACGTGGTTAGCGCGGGGTGAGCCCGGAGTTAAATTAAGTTTCCGTTTTTATTTTTATGTGCTAAAATATAGCCGTAATGAGCAATATGCTAAGAAATAAGCCAGACAAAAAAATATCTGATTTTCAACTGTCTTTTGATAATATCCTGGTCTGCAATGAAAAGAAACTCAGACCCTTCATGGAAATCATCGTCCAGGATCCGGAAAACATCGAGCAGCAAAATCTCGGAACGCTAATCGGTATTTTTGAAATTTCCGATACCTCAGAAGACTCTTCTTATATCGTCAATTACCTGATTTCAATCATCAAGAAGGAATATTTCTCAAAGCCAAGGAGAGGCGCTGTTGAAAGCTTTGAAGCGGCTTTACACAAAGCTAATTTGGCTTTATCCAAGCTGGCGGAACACGGAAACATAAATTGGATCGGAAAAATAAATGTTTTGTGCGCCGTCATCGAGAAGAATCGGCTGCATCTGGCCCAGGTCGGAACGGCAGCTGTTTTTCTTTTGCGCTCGAAAACCCTCACCAATATCAGTGAAAATTCCGAGGAAGAAAATTTGGAACCTAATCCGCTCAAAACTTTTAACAGCGTTTCCAGCGGAAAAATGGAAGCGGGCGACAAGCTGCTAATCGTCACGGAGAGCATTTTTGACATATTTTCTTTCGAGGAAATAAAGAAAAGCGCCTTGAGGTTTTCCGCTCCGGAATTTGTCCAATTTTTGCGCACTGCGCTTGGCAACCAATTGGATAAAGCCGTCGCCCTGGTAATTGACCTTAAAGAAAAAGCCAAAGAGCCGGAAGAGCATCATCACTCGTCCCCGGACAAATATCTCAACGCCTTCAGTCAAGAAGCGTTCAAAAAAACCGCTAAAAAACCAGCCAACAGCCACATTCAGATTGAAAATGAGCTGCAGGTAGAGCTGAAAAAATCAAAAAATGAATTCACTGATAAAAAAACCGGTCACATTTACATCAAGGAGGATGCCAACCCAACTCCCGAAAAGGACTACTTTTTTGGATTAAAATCATTTCTTCAGGATTGCTCCTTGTTATTTTCGGAAATAGCAGGAAAATTATGGAAAAAATTGACAGTCGCTCTAAAAAATTCCTTCGGCTCGTTTAAACAAAAAACGTCCGAAATAAAACTGACTTCCGCCAAAGAAAAGATGAGGCGCTCGGCACTAAGCTTAAAGGAAAGCCTTTTTCTTCTTTTCAAAAATTACAGGCTATCCCGAAAATCAACGGCCAACGAAATAACAAAAAAAAATGTTCTGAATGTTCCGGATAGCAAACTCAATTTTCGCTTAAGCTGGCTGCCCAGTTTTTCCAAATTGAAAAGCTCTCTGACTGCTCTTTCCTACGAGCAAAAGCTCTATGCACTGCTCATTGTCCTTGCTATAATTACCGTCCCCTATTTCGGACTACAGATAAGTAAAAAAATGGCCGAGAAGAAAACTCCAATTGTTGAAGAAGCCCCGCCGGTAATTCTTCCTCTCGAGCAAGACAAGAATGTAGTTCGCCTGGATAGTTTGGTTTCCGCTCATTCGGGCAATGGGATATTAAAAACGATAAATTTAAATGGTAAATTTTTCACGATCTCTGAAAGTGAAATAGCTGCCTTGGAATCCGGTGAAAAATTTGTCGTTCCCGAAGATTTTGGCAGAATTTTTATGGCGACCGGCATGCGTGACCTTGATCTTATTTTTCTCCTCAATCCTGAGGGTAAAACCGTATCCTTTAGTCCCGTCTCAAAAAAATTTCAAAATAATACCCTAGCCATTCCGGATGGAATAGCTATCACTGATGCCAAAACATATCTA
>PFVN01000086.1 GCA_002790635.1 Candidatus Moranbacteria bacterium CG_4_9_14_3_um_filter_42_9 | reverse complement strand
GATATTTAATGAATAGTGAATAATTAAAAAACTTTATTTCTAATTTAATTCGTCCGCGTTACATGGCCGAAAATTCACTACGGGGTCAAGCCTCGGCCGCTGCTTCTTCTACTTCACGAACTTTTTTAAAAATTTCTAAAGAAATTTCTTTCATCAGCTTCGGATCGGCTTTGAGCGCTGCTTTAGCAACTTCTCTTCCAACTCCTAATTTTATTTCGTGAAACATATACGAATTGCCCTTTTTCTCAAGCACTTCATATTTTACTCCCGTATCCAACAAGTCACCCGAAGCGGAAATTCCTTCGTTATACATAATGTCGACCTCGGTCGTTTTGAACGGCGGCGCGACTTTGTTTTTGACGATCTTCACTTTCACGCGATTGCCGACGATATCCTCTCCCTTTTTTATCTGAGCGGCCCGCCGTACTTCGATTCTGACGGACGAATAGAATTTGAGCGCGTTCCCGCCAGTGGTCGTTTCCGGATTGCCGAACACGACTCCGATTTTCATTCTGATCTGGTTGATGAAAATTACCGTACAGTTGGCTTTGGCCACGATCGCCGTGAGCTTCCTGAGGGCCTGCGACATCAGACGCGCTTGCCGCCCCATATGCGAATCGCCCATCTCTCCTTCAATTTCGGCTTTCGGCACAAGCGCCGCCACCGAATCTACGACAATGATACTAATGGCCCCCGAGTTAACCAACGTTTCCACAATATCCAAAGCCTGTTCTCCGTTATCCGGCTGGGAAATCAAAAGGTCATTGATCGAAACGCCGATTTTTTTGGCGTATTCCGGATCCAGAGCGTGTTCTGCGTCAATAAAAGCGGCAACGCCTTTGGCTTTTTGGGCATTGGCGATGATATGGAGAGTCAGGGTTGTTTTTCCCGATGACTCCGGACCGTATATTTCAACCACCCGTCCGCGCGGAATCCCCCCGATACCCAGCGCAATGTCCAAAGAAATTGAACCGGTTGGTATTGACTCCACATTGACCCTTTTTACTTCTCCCAGCTTCATGATCACGCCTTCACCGAACTTTTCTTTTATTTGATCCATCACGATATTTATATTTTTTTCGCTTTCTTCTTTCATAATAATTTTCCTGTAACCTGTAACCCATAATCCGCAACTTAAATCAAAATATTGAAAGATTGGATTTGGAATGTTATAGGTTATAGGTTATAGGTTATAGGTTATAGGTTATAGGTTATAGGTTATAGGTTATAGGTTATAGGTTATAGGTTATAGGAATTATGATGATAGTATATCACTATATTTTATTCTTGTCTAGAGTCAGTGTCTGAGATGAATTTAACACCGTGAACCGAGCTGGAATCTTTCCCTAGTGTTCCAATATCCTTGTTATTGAATTTTACGAAGGTGGCTTTCCCATTTCCCGAATTTATGCTAATTTCATTTGCCGCTTTGAATTTTTGCGTGGCGCCTGTTAACATGGTTCCGTTAAAAACCAAATTTCCATCCGCTTCAACATTTATCCAAACCGGGCCGGGATCAATTTTAAGTTCGATTTCAATTTCTTTCTGTAAGCTGACATTTTCTATTTTATCTTCCCCTGGCTGGCTTTCTTCGTTTTCATTTTTATAATTTGATTGGATTGTCAAGGTTTGGACGGTTTCCTTTTCAAATCTATTCACCGCCTTAACGGTTATAAAATTATTTCCGGCTTGCAGAGTTAGCTCTTCCCTGAACTTTCCGTCATCGTTTACCAAGATAGGCTGGTCATTTATGAAAAGTCTGGCATCTTTTTCCGTCTTCCCTTCAATCAGAACGGCATTCCCGGAAATAAACGCGTTCTGTTCCGGACTCAGCACCACCAGAATGGGAGCGCTGGCGAAAGAACCGACTTCTTTATAGAGATAAAAAAATCCCCCGAGTGTTAGCAAGATTATACTGCTGATTGTGATTATTTTGGGCGTTAGAACAAAAGAGTTTATCTTTAAAGGCTTGGCTCGTTCTTGAGCTGGTTCTCCGTTTTTGTTTTTTTCCAAATTATCCTTAATTCCTTTTTCTTTCTCGTATAGTCTAATTAGGATATTAGCGTCAACTCCCAAAAAATCGGCGTAATTTTTGAGAAACCCACGGACATAAACATCAACCGGCAATTTTTCATAGCGACCTTCTTCCAAATGTTCCAGATACTTGACTTGAATTCTGGTATGCTTGGAAACCTCGCTCAAACTTATCCGCCTGTCACTTCTTAATTTTTTAAGTTTTTCTCCGAGCGTTAGGGTTCCAATGCTTTTTTTGATAAATCCGTTCACCCCGTTAGAATTTTATAATACTACAAGCTAGAGCAGTATTATAAAAAAATTTATAATTATGTCCGTTCCCCCGCCAATCGTTACATTAAAATTCTAACGGGGGTTCATAAATTACATTTGCCATTTATCCCGCGATGTCTGATCCTGGACTGGATCTTCATAATTTATTGCCTCCTGTGGAGTATTTTTGGCCGCATAAACTTCTCTCGGCTTGGCTCCGTCCGCCGGCCCGACTACGCCTTTTTCTTCCAGCATGTCCAAAATTCTGGCCGCCTTGGGATAGCCGATTTTCAACCGACGCTGCAGCAATGTTGCCGAGGCCTTGCCTGAACGGATAACTTCTTGCTTGGCCGCTTCATACGTGTCATTTTCTTTTTCATCGCCGTCTTCCTCCTTGAATTCCAAGGGGGAATCATGTTGGGAGGAAGAAATTATTTCTTCACTGATTTCTTTTTTCTCATCCTTTTGGTCAAGTAAAAATTTAACCACTCTTTTTACTTCTGCTTCATTTATAAAAGCGCCTTGGATCCGCTTAGGCTTGGAAGAATTAGTTGAAATATAAAGCATATCCCCATTACCCAGAAGTTTTTCCGCTCCGGCCATATCCAGAATCGTCCGTGAATCTATCTGGGAACCTACCTGGAAAGCAACCCGATTAGTGATATTAGCTTTGATAAGACCGGTTATCACTCTGACTTCCGGACGCTGGGTAGAAACAATCAGATGAATTCCAACCGCTCTAGCTAATTGAGCTAATCTGACGATTGCGCCTTCCACTTCTTTGCCGTGGCTCGCCATCAAATCGGCCATCTCGTCCATAACGATTGCAATGTGCGGCATCTTTTCCAAATCTTCTTCCACCATTTCGCCCGACTCCGGATCGGTATATTTTCGTTTCCGTCCGGAAGCCACTTCCCGATTATAAGATGCTATATCTCGCGAAGAGATATCCTGCATCAAGCGATATCTTCTTTCCATCTCTCCGACCGCCCATTTGAGCACCGTTACGACTTTATTATTATCAGTTATCACATCGGCCAGGAGATGGGGTATTTTGTTATACAGAGAAAGCTCAACGCGTTTAGGATCAATCATTATAAATTTCAGATCTTTCGGAGAATTTTGATACAGCAGAAAAGTGACAATTGAGTTGATGCACACTGATTTGCCTTTTCCGGTGGCTCCAGCAATCATCAAATGAGGCATTTTCCCCAGATCTTCCACAACAAAATTCCCACTGATGTCCTTGCCAAAACCGATGGAAAGTTTTGATTTCTTTTGGGCAAATTCCGGGCTCTCCAAAACATCTCGCAACTTAACATTAGCGGTTTTCCGATTGGGAATTTCTATGCCGATCAGCGGTTTTCCTGGTATTGGAGCTTCTATCCTGATGGAGCGGGCGGCTAGGGCTAGGGCTAGGTCATTTTGCAAGGCTAAAATCCGGGAGATCTTAACTCCGACGGCCGGACGAAAAGTGTATTGCGTAACCGCTGGTCCAACTGTTATTTCTCCTGGCTCTACCCCGATACCAAAGTCTTTTAATTTTTTAATGATAATCGATACTGTCCTTTCTTTATCTCCTGGATCAGCTTTGTCATCCGATTTCTCTAATAGATCGACTGGCGGAAGCTGCCAATCCTCATCTTCTGAGCCTATTTCGTCGGGAGGAATATTTCGAATACTTTTTCTGGAAAAAGTTTTTTTGATAGAATCTACGCCGCTGGAAAGTTTTTCAAAAAGCTTGGCATCCACAAACCGGTCCGCCCCTTCGACAAATTCGATATTTTCGATATTCTCATCCGCCTCCGGGTTTACAGCTGCCACATCTTCACCAGGATTTTTCACAGCATTTTCTCCAAGAGCATCTTCCGGATTATCTTCAGTAACCAGAAAGTCCTCCGTGTTTCTTTTTTCTTTCAGCTCTTTTATTTTATTGAGCAGAGTAACAATGGGGAAATCGAGAGAAACGATGGCGCCCGCAAAAAATAAGGCTAAAATAACCACCAGCCCGCCGGCCCTTCCCAGATATTTGACCGCTTCATAAGCCACCGCAAAACCGACATAGCCTCCGCCGGAACCTGCCAAAGCCGTTGCTTCCATATTTTCAATCTCGTAAAACCAATGGAAAAATCCCGACAAACTGATCAGTGCGACCAGAAGTCCCAATAATTTTGATATATAGAAAGCAGTTTCTTTGCGGAGCAATAATACGATTCCCGCGATTGTCAAAAAAATCGGAAAAATAAACTTGGCCCAACCAATCGCTGTGCCGGTAACTTTATTCAGGAATTCACCGGCTGGCCCGGCTTTCCCCAAAAAACCCAACAAAATTAAAAGCGCCAACGTGAACAAAAAAATAGCCGCGACGCTTCTTTTAGTGTCGCCGCCAATGTTAATTATCGGCTTATTGTTTTTTTCTTTGCCGGAATTATTTCCTTTCCCTGCGAATTTTTTTTTGCCCATTAAAATTGTGTTTTAACCATGATTATCAGCAGAATTGCCACGAGTAAAAAAAGCAAACGGGCTCTTCTTTGGTAACTCTTAAATTCCTTATAGGAAAAATAGACTGATTGCGCTCCTTGGCTCTGAACAATGAGCGGGAAAGAAACTCCGGAGCTCCGGGTCAGCACGATGGCGTATCCGAGTATTCCGAGAATGGCTTTATAAAAATTTATTGCCGTCCCGGAAGAACCGACTGACTGAAGTTTTTCAATTTTCTTTCGAATATCCGTATAGGCTTTTTGCATAATTTATTTCAGGCTTTCATATATTTTTTAACGATTTGCACTAGTTGCTTCGGCGTAATTTGCGCCTTGATCACATATTCCTTGGCACCCAGCTTCAGGGCTTCCGCTTTATCTGATTCATTGTATAGGTTAGTGTGCATTATCACCGGTACATTTTTAATTTTTTGATTTTCCCTTATCTTTCTCAGAACAAAAAATCCATCTCCATCTGGCATCACGATGTCCAGAATTACAATATCTGGTTCATTTTCTTCAATCAGGCGCAACCCTTCTTGGCCGCTTTTGGCTACTCCGACACTAAACCCCATGAGGCTTAACGCTTCATCATACATAGCACTGAGCATTTCATCATCTTCAACTAAAACCACCCTTATCCTTTTTTTATTTTCCATAATTATTTGGGTATATCTTTTATCTTTCAAGCTTGTATATATAATAGCACAAATTCGTTCGCGAAAAAACAAAAAAATAACCCCCGTTGCCGGAGGTTATCATCGTATTAAAGCTT
>PFVN01000098.1:643-5781 GCA_002790635.1 Candidatus Moranbacteria bacterium CG_4_9_14_3_um_filter_42_9 | reverse complement strand
ATAGATGAGATTGTGGTCGTCTTTATAGAAATCGCCGACGCGCATCAGATTGGCGACCTTGATGATAGCGTCTTTATCCAGCATCAAAGAGCCGAGGACGGAACGCTCGGCATCAATATTTTGCGGCGGGACTCTCAAATTGTCGGCGGTATCTTTGGCCATAGTCATTCCATTATATCAATAGAAAATAATCAGGCAACTGTCAGCTTTGCTCAATTTATCAAGCCTTTATGAACACTTGACTTTCTGGTCTAAATATGATACAATACCATGTTGTACTTTAGAAAGGCCCCAAATGGGGAAGGAGTCTCTCGTGGCGCGAATTTTAAAAGGAACATGGGGAAGGGACTAGACACATCTCTCAGTTTTCTCGAAGAGAGAGTAATAAAGATCCATGGTTTCCCGTGAAAAACGAAGCGAACAACGAATAGAACAAAAAAGGGAGGTACAATCATGACCAAAAGAAAGGTCTAGGTAGGAACTCTATCGCTAAAGAGGGGAGTTCCTTTTTTTATTTAAAATTTATTGAATTTATTTTTTAAATAATCTATAATAGAATCAATCGGCTCTCTGAGGTCTAAATTTCCGCCATCGGTTATTATGCGGGAAGTAGCCGATAAGGGAGGGTATAATTCCCACCTCGGAGTCGATTCGCCATTGACCGCTGTGAACGGTGAATCCTTAGCGGAGGGGCCGGAAAAAACTCCGTGTAGCAGCAATCTTGTTTTCAATCCCGAACCCATCGATAAGGCGGAGGCCCCGGGCTGTATCCCGCCATCAGTGCCGGGGCCCAACCTTCCAAGCGCACGACCAAATGGTACGGCGCTTTTTTTATTTAAAAAATACTATCTTGCTATACAGCCAAATAAGGAAAAATTATTTTATAATCCACTGCCTTATGGTGATATAAGGTAGTATTTATTTAATCGAGAGAATTCCTCGAAGCTCTGCTTCGGGGTGTAATAAATTCGACAAATTTATTGCGGCCGCATAAACTTTGTTGAAAGTTTATAAAGCAAAAATAACTTGTTTATTTTGCAATTAGTCAAATTTATGCATATGCACAAATTTAACTAACAAGGTTATTTGACAGAAGAAAGAACTTTTTTTATTTCCCCGATGCTTTTGACCTGCACCAGTTTTTTCCGCAGTTCCGCGGCGCCGGGGAAGCCTTTGAAATACCAGACCAGGTGTTTTCTAATCTCCAGCATTCCGAATCTTTTTTTATTTTTATATAAAAGTTCCGCGTGGCGAATGGCGATTTTTTTTATTTTTTTGAAATTATATTCAGTACGCTTTCCTTTTTTCAGAAATTCTTTAATTTGGGAAAATAAGTAAGGTTTTCCGAGAACTCCCCGAGCGACACCGAGACCGTCGAGCAGTGGATAGTCTTCCAAAATTTTTGCGGCTTGCACTGGATTTGTAATGCCACCGTTAGCCAGAACAATTTTCTGCGGGATTATTTTTTTTATTTCCTCTACGATCTTAAAATCAACAACTCCTGAAAAACTGCCTTCGTAAGTCCGGCCGTGAATCATAACAGCATAAAAAGGAAGGTCTTTTATGTTTTCAATAAAATGTAAAGCGCTCATTTCCCGAAGCCCCGCTCTGATTTTTATGGAGACGGGGAGAGTCGTATTTTCGCAGACGGCCAAAATAATTTTCCGCGCTAATTCTTTTTGCGGCATCAGGGCGCAGCCGGAGCCGTGGCTGAAAACTTTCTTGGCCGGACAGCCGAAATTAATATCAATGCCGTCCGGTTTGATAGATTTTGTTATGATCTGCGCAGCTTTAGCGAAATGTTCCGGGTTATTGCCAAAAAGCTGGACGACATACGGTCTTTCCTTTCTATTGAATTTCACCAGCGCCAAAGTTTTTTCCGGCTTAAAATATAAAGCGCTAACACTGGCCATTTCGCTGTAAACGACATCGGCGCCGTATTCCCTACAAATTTGGCGCATGGCGCTGTCGGTAATGCCGGCCATGGGAGCGAGAGCCAAAATGGAGCGGTTTAATTTGTGCCAAAAAGATTTCATAAAATTAAAAAATCCCCACAGTAGAAGGAATTAAATTTTAAATTTTCAATTTTTAATTTTAAATCAATTTTAAATTACTAAATGCTTAAATTATTTAAAATTTAGACATTTGGATTTCATTTAAAATTTGAAATTTAGAATTTAAAATTATTCAGATATCTTTATTCCTTCGGGCGTTTCTTCCACCTTAAATCCCAGTTCCTCAATGGATTTTTTGAGTTTTTCTACTTTTTTGTTCGCCGTAATCTCCGCGACAGAGGGCTGCATTGCTGAATTATCCTCCAAATTTTTTTCCGCACCGCAGTCGCAATGACCGCAGTCGCAAGAGTTACCCATTTTATTTCTTTTTGACTATATAATTATTATCCTTCAAATCTTCAATCGTAAATCCTAATTTTTCAATTTTTTCACGCAGCTCGTCCGACTTTTTGAAATCTTTGCCATCGCGGGCTGATTTTCGCTTTTCCGCCAATGTTTTTACTTTTTCCGGAACTTCCAGAACATCTGGTTTTATGCCGAATGTCTTTAGCGCGGTTTCCAAAAATTTTTTCACCTCGCCGGAATTACCTAACAAATTTTCATCCATCAGTTTATTGCCGTCATTAATCAAGCGAAGAATCACTGCCAAAGCTTTTGGCGCATTCAGGTCGTCATTCATGGCTTCTTCAAATTTTTGGCGGTAATTTTCAGTTGTTAGATTGGAAAGTTTTTCGTTCAACTTGACCTCATGGTTCATAAGGCGCGCGTAAAAATTATTCAAGGTTTCCAGATTAGATTTGGCCTGATCCATAATTTGCCAGGTAAAATTCATCGGACTTCGATAGTGAGAGGAAAGAAGAGCTATTCTTAATTCCATCGATGAATAGCCTTTTTCTTTTATATCTTCCAGGCGGTAGGAATTGCCTTTTGATTTGCTCATCTTTTTTCCGTCAACCAAAAGGTGCCGCGTGTGCACCCAGAAATTTACGAACTTCGTTCCCGTGTAACACTCAGTTTGGGCCACTTCCGCTTCGTGGTGGGGGAAGATGTTGTCTTCTCCTCCGGTATGGATATCCAGCGTGTCGCCGAGATATTCCGTGCTCATAGCTGTGCACTCGATATGCCAGCCGGGGTAACCCAACGACCAGGGAGATTCCCATTTGAGCAGATGTTCTTTGGGGGCTTTGAGCCAGAGAGCAAAGTCCCAGGGATTTTTTTTGTCCGGATGCTCTTCCAGACGCGCTCCGACTTTCAAGTTTTTCAGAGTATTTCCGGAAAGCTTACCATAGTCCGCGAATTTTGTAACATCAAAAAAAACATTGCCGTTCTTTTCGTAAGCGCAGCCCTTCTTGATGAGTCCTTCGGTGATCCTGATCATTTGCGGGATGTGAGCCGTGGCGCGCGGAAAATAGTGGGCCGGCAAAATGTTCATTTCTTTTTCTGTGGCGTGAAAGTATTCTTCGTAAAAATGCGCAATTTCTTCGGGTGTTTTTTTTTCGGCTAAAGCTTTTTTCAAAATTTTATCTTCGCCAGTGTCGCCCTGCAAAAGATCGTCCTGGGTCAGATGGCCGACATCCGTTATATTCTTGATCATGCGTACTTCGTAGCCGAGATATTCCAGATATCTACGTAAAACATCAGGCAGAGTGTAGGCCCGGAGATTCCCGATATGGATGTAATAATAAACTGTCGGCCCGCAAACATACATACCGACTTTGCCGGGATTGATGGGTTTGAATTCTTCCTTTTTCTTCGACAGCGTGTTGTAAATTTTTAGAGCCATTTACGGATTTTGAATATGGTAATGGTCAGGAGCGAAACGAAAAGCATGATGGCAAGGTGGATCCAGAAGGCGTTGGGGTTTTTGCCGAAAGGAATGTCAGCGCTCATAGCCAGAATGTTGGAATAGACGGTCATCGGGAGCATCGTGGCGGAAAAAATGGTCAAAACTTTCATCGTGAGGTCCAGTTTGTTGGAAAGCAGCGAATTGTTGGTGGCTTCCAGCGCTTCAATCATCTCCTTGGTTGATTCCAGACTGTTCCAAATGCGGATATTGGTGCCGATCAGATCCTGAAAATAGGCTTTGAGTTTGGGGTCGACGAAGCGGTAATCTTTTTGCGCCAGTGATTCAAGCACCGACCTTTGCGGTTTCATCGTCCGACGGAAATTGAGAATGTCGCGCTTGACCAGAGAAATTTCCAGCACCATCTCTTTTTCGTGTTCGGCAAAAATTTCTTTTTCGATGTAATCTAATTTTCGCGAAATATGATCCAGTTTCGGAAAGCAGGATTCCAAAAGCAGTTCCAAAAGATAGCGGAGAAGCGCGGCCGGAGAATCCAGATCATACAATTCTCTTTTACGATTATTTACCTGGAGTCCCCGGAAGAATTCAGTCAGCTGGAATATCTCGCTGTCATGAGCGGTGATTAGCGCGTCTTTGGTTATGGCAATGTCCAGTTCGCCCGGATAGGTCGTTTTTGATCCGGCGTCAAAAAGCGGAATATGGATGGCCAGATACAGGCAAGTTTCATATTCAGTGGCTTTTGGGCGCAGCGTCGGAGTGGAAAACTCCTCCACGACCAGCGGGTGCAGATTGAATTGTTTTTTTATGTAGATGACATCATCGGCATTCGGCTCCTCAAAATCAATCCAGCTAAATTTTCCAAATTGGATTTCTTGCATGCATTTGTTTTTTTCTGTTGGTTTTTTTATCGCTTGGCAAAGGTGTCAAGCGACTCTTGTTAAATAAAGTATATCAAAAAAACCCTATTTTGACAAAAAAATAAAAATGAGGCATAATGCTGCTATCAAGCCTTATGAAAAGTGTTTTTTTATTTCTGATAAGAATTTATCAAAGGACGATGTCGCCCGATCATGGAGCATTCAGCCAGCATTTGACACATATAAGATGCCGTTTTCATCCCACGTGCAGCCAATATGCCTATAAAGCGATAGAAAGATTTGGAGTTTTAAAAGGAATTTATCTCGGCTCTAAAAGAGTTCTCAGGTGTCACCCATGGAGTGAAGGGGGATATGATCCGGTGCCTAAAAAAATTAAAAGTTAGAAGCGCAAAGTTAAAAGTTAGGATTTTTTAGATATTTTCAGTTTTTTGAAAATCTATA
>PFVN01000098.1:0-597 GCA_002790635.1 Candidatus Moranbacteria bacterium CG_4_9_14_3_um_filter_42_9 | reverse complement strand
ATGCCTCATCGAAAGTCGTCTGAATCAATATCTGTTCGAGCAGTTCCGAGGAAAAGTATGGGAAATCTTGGAGAGGCGAAAATTGTCGCCAAAATCCAAGCCCAACCTTCCCCACCCGAAACACAATCAGTGGAGATGGTTCCGGTCGTGGAGCCTGAATCGGATATGATCATTTGCGATCTGTTTCCCGAAGGACCGGTCGAAAAGCCGATAGCTTTTCATAGGCGCGATGCCTTGAGACCGGTATGTAAGGATTGTGATAACTGCAAGTCCGTGAATTAGCACCGTAAATTTTCACGGAGGGATTATGAACCCACAAAGCTCGGCTATAATATGGCCGTTCCGGGGATCGGAAGAGGCCAAGAAGTTGCGCCAGGATGTCAGAAAAAAGCTGCGGCTAGTTGTTTTAATCGCTAAGGATCCTCATGTCAAGGATGTGTGCATGGGAATTGTTGTGGGCTATAACGAATGCATTTGTCGGCGGCTGAGGAAATGGAAAGAACCAGTTCCGAGAATACTTCTGCGCAAGGAGGCCCGTGACGATAGCCGGGTGTGCCGGAAATGCAGAGAATGCACTAGACCCGATGAAGGATTGTT
>PFVN01000088.1:6283-9078 GCA_002790635.1 Candidatus Moranbacteria bacterium CG_4_9_14_3_um_filter_42_9 | reverse complement strand
TTTTTATATCTTACACCAAAAAAGCCCCCGAGTAAAGTGCTGGGCGGTGTTCGATTCTATTAAGGTTATAGGCAGTACTATTTTGTGAATTTGAAAGTGGAAATTATTTTTTCAAATACCTTCGAACCAACTACATCTTCTGAAATTGGATATTCAATAGTATAAATGTAAATGTTATCGGTAAAATATATAGTTTTATCGCAGTAACCTCTCATATTACAATATTTTACAATTTGTGCAAATAAATTTGAAATTTTTGACGCACCAAAATTTTCAGCGAATCTTTCTACTCCTGCCGCTGCATTTTTCTCATCTTGAATGAAAATAGCTAAATCATCATTCTTTTTATCTATGAAAAAATTGATGCTTTGAGGAGCAGTTTTCGAATTTGGATGGTCTTTTCCAAAAACTTCTTTATACGGTAATCCAAAACTCGCGCTATACAACACATCGGTATCCATTATCATATTTTCATCATATACAAAATTACTCGGATACTTAAATTCAAACCCATATTTTTCATTCCGATAAGTTTGCCAGTCGGAAGTATCAACAGCGGATTTGCCTGGACAAGCCGCGAATTCGCAATTTGTGCCGCTACGAGAAACGTAAGTTCCGTCCGGGCAAAGCTTAGCTTTCATCGTACAGGCGATTTTGTCCCCTTTTGGTTTCTGTATAGGAATAGGTGCTTCCACTGCTGAGTTCTGCCGGTTAAATTTCCAAACAAAAACACCGGCTGTTATGGAAATAATAACTAAAATTATTGCGCCAACCCCGGTATTTATTTTTTGGTTCATTTTATTGTTTTGTTCATTTTATCTTCCGCATTTAGTTTACCATAAAAACTAAAAATGTTTCAGAAAAAATTATCCACATATTCAAAATATTCGCAAAATCCACATCAATATCTTCTTATTTATTCCTACAGTATTCTAGAATACTGTAGGAATAAAAATATGCTATTTTTTGCTAATTAAATTTGTAAGTAAATAATGTAATGGGTATTTCTTTCTAGTCCATTCTTTTGAAAAAGGCGTATGACCATATCTTTTAAACTCATCCTTGGCGGGATATTTTTTATTATAATTCTTAATAGTCTTTTTATATCCTCCAAATCCGTTGTTCAACCACTTTTCCACTTGGCTAATTGTCGCCGGTCCGATTTTTAATTTACGGTGAATCTGTTCATAATTATATCCCTCCAAAAAAAGCTTTGCGACCTGAATTCTCCTTGAAATCATAACGGCCTCGCTAAGAGTCAAAAGGTCCTTAAAAAAGTTTTTAACTTCATCTCTAGTCTTGAGCAAGGAGACCATTGAGTAAAAATCTCCCAGATACGTTTTCTTTTCATGTTCGGAGAGTTCATGATATTTGACTTTTCCCGGCATAGCGATATTTATTAATTATTATACCCTTCAGTATACTAGAATACTGAATGGTATGCAATTGGAAAAAAGTAAAAAATTTGCCACTGATCAAGACATGTTTGGAAGTTTTGCACCTTCTTTTTTCAAGATCTTTATTTTATTTTTCACCCCTCGATTATATCCCCCCGGATTTCCATCCGACCTAATTACCCGATGGCAGGGAATTTTCGGATCGCAGTTTTTATTTAAAATATTTCCGACCGCCCGGTAAGCCTCTGGATTTCCGGCCACCCGGGCAACTTCCCGATAACTCAAAGTTCGGCCTTTGGGAATTTTGGCCACGACCGCCAAAACCTTTTTCCCGAAACTATTTTTATCTGGCTTTTTCATCCACTACCATTTTTTCCTTGATTAACCTGCCGCCTTTTCGGATGAGTGTTTTTCGCTTGTCCTTTTGGCTTTTGATTTGATCTCTCAGCTGGAGATCTACCGAATCAATCGAGCCTTCGATGCTGATCGTTGTGTCTTCCGCCCGAAAAAGTTTGTAGGGAGTTTTAACCATCACCTCCACCCGGAATTTTCCTTTTTTATCCAAATCAATCTCAATTTCCACTTGTGAGACCAGGTTCAATAATTTTTCAATCGCAATTATTTTTTTCTCAATATAATCATGAGTTCGGTCATCAATCTTTACTCCCCGAAAAAAATATCGTCGGCTGTTTTTTGTTGTCATATTTTTCACTTTAATTTATTATTAGGGTTCATATATTTGTATTGGTTCGTAATTTATAGAGGATTCAGAAACCGATAAATTGCACTTCTTCCTTGAGTTGCACGCCCAATTGCACTCTGACTTTTTGCTTGATCAGACTGGACAAAATTACCACATCTTCCGCAGTGGCTGAACCTGTATTAACAATATAATTGGTTTGATTTTCATTGACCATAGCGCCTCCGACTTTTTTCCCCTTTAAATCGACTTTCTCGATGAGCCAGCCGGCCGGCAATTTACCTGCTTTGCTTTTCACGCCTTTTTCTGCCTCAAATTCCTGAATCAATTTTTCATTCTGAACGACAGGATTAATGAAAAATGATCCAGCGCTCGGCGCACCTTGGGGCAACTTCTTCATCCGCCCCACAATTATTTCCTGGGATTTTTTCTGAATTTTATCCTTGTTTCCTTTTTGCAATTTTAAAACTGCAGAAATTATTACCAATTGAGGATTACGCTTGAACATACTCTGACGATAACGAAAATCACACTCAGAATTTTGGAAAATCTTTATTTCCATTTTTTCCGTGTCCAACGCCTTCACCAACTCCAAAATATCTTTTATTTCTCCACCGTAGGCGCCGGCATTACCTCTGACAGCCCCACCGAGCGTCCCAGGGATGCCCGTTGCCCACTCCATGCCAGTTAGCTCCTGT
>PFVN01000088.1:5890-6257 GCA_002790635.1 Candidatus Moranbacteria bacterium CG_4_9_14_3_um_filter_42_9 | reverse complement strand
AAGATATACTCCGGCGCCAACTTCCATTTTTTCTCCTTCTATTTTAATATCATTTAATTTTACTTTTATCACCAGACCAAAAAAGCCCGCATCACTTACGAGGACATTGCTTCCTCCGCCTAACACGAAAAAGTTAAGCTGATTTTTTTTAGCAAATTCCAAAGCCGACTTCAGCTCTTCGAGATTAGAAACTTCAACATAATATTTCGCCGGTCCACCGATGCGGAAAGTGGTATATTTGCCCAAGGGCACTTCTTTTTGGATATCAATCATAATTTTCAGTTACTTTTTTACCCCGTTAGATTCCGCTTCTAGCGGACCCTGCTTTGGCGGGATATTTAACTGGGTTAATCTCCTCTTTTCGCGC
>PFVN01000088.1:0-5857 GCA_002790635.1 Candidatus Moranbacteria bacterium CG_4_9_14_3_um_filter_42_9 | reverse complement strand
CGCGCTTCTTCAAAAAAGAAAACCGCTAAAACTGATACAATCACCACCAGCCAATCTTTCCAGTCAATCGGTGACATATGGAGATATTTTTGAAAAAACGGGACATACATAAAAGATAGCAAAATTCCGATGGAGATAAAAATTGCCCCGATGGCATATATATTTTTGAAAAATCCCAGTTGCATTGGCGTTAGTTTTTCGCTTCTGGATTGCAAAAGATTGGCCATTTGCGTCATAGACAGGACCGCGTAGGCGGCCGTGGTGGATTTGAGATAAACCAAAGAGTTGGGATCAATTTTAAACTTAAAATGCCAACCACCCCTGAGCATTGACCACATAAAAGCTACCACCGCTCCGGTCGCCATAATTACCCCGATATATATGATCCTACGAAACCCTTTAAAACTGATGATTTTTTCTTTCGCGCTAATATTTTTGCTTTCTTCCGAACCGGGTTCGGCCGGCTCAAGACCCAAAGAAAATGACGGTAATATATCCGTTCCCAAATCAATGGCCAAAATTTGCACCGCCGAAATTGGAGCCGGTATGCGCAGCAATACTCCGAAAATTACCGTAAAAAGCTCACTGGCATTCGATGTAAAAATGTAATGGACGAATTTTTTCAGATTCTGAAAAATAGTTCGGCCTTCCTTGATGCCTTTCACGATGGAAGCAAAATTGTCATCTATGAGAATCATATCCGATGCCGCCTTAGATACATCGGTTCCGATGACTCCCATCGCCACCCCAATATCGGCATATTTCAGCGCCGGTGCATCATTCACCCCATCTCCGGTCATTGCGATGACTTGTTTATTATTTTTGAGAATTGTCGCGATTCTGAGTTTTTGTTCCGGCGCGATTCGCGCAAAAACAACATCCTTGTTTTTTATTTTTTTATATATTTCGAAATCTTTTAGTTTGCTCAGAATTTTTCCGTTAATAATTTCAAATGTTCCTTCCTCTCCGATAAGACTGACATTTTTCGCAATTGCCCGAGCCGTTATCTCATAATCACCGGTAATCATGATAACTTTTATACCTTGTTTTTTACACTCACTGATCGCATTGGCGACATCACGCCGCGGCGGATCGATCATGGCCATCATCCCGACCCAGACCAATTCTTTTTCCGCGCTGGCTAGATAATTTTCCTCTTTTACGCCATTCAAATTGCCATAAGCGAAAGCCAAGACCCGAAGAGCTTCAGCCGACATGGTATTATAGATTTCGCGCACTTTTTCCTTTTCCGCCGGTGTGAAATAAGTTGTTGTGTCATTAACAATTTTCTTGGTGCACAAATCTAAAAGAACGTCCGGCGATCCCTTGACGAAAGAATTTACATTCTTATTTTTAAATATTACGCTCATCCGCATCCGCTCAGATGAAAAAGGTAGCTCGTTTATTTTCGTCTCACCGGCTGCGTAATAATTTTCGGTGATATTATATTTTTTTCCCGCAACAATGATGGCGCCTTCCGTCGGATCGCCCAGTATCTTGTAGCCTTTGCCGTCTTTGGCCAAGCTGGCATCATTGCACAATGCTCCTATTTTAAAAAGCAGGTCTAAATTCTTTATTTCCTTTGGATTGATCGCATGACCGTTTTCCGAAAAAATTCCTTCGGGTTCATAGCCACTGCCGCTCAATTCGATGATCTGATTGTTAATGACAACCCGCGTAACTGTTAGTTCATTTTTCGTGATGGTTCCCGTTTTATCAGTACAAATTATCGAAACCGAACCCAAAGTTTCCACGGCATTTAATTTTTTCGCCAAGACATTGTCTTTCAGCAGCCGCTTCATACCCAAAGACAAGGCGACAGAAATCGCCGCCGGAAGCCCTTCGGGCACCACTGACACGGAAAGTGCCAAGGCGAAAAGAAAATTTTGATAAAGCGACATCTGAAAATATTGCCCGGCAATCATTACTAGCGCGCCGATAAAAAGTGACAAAGCTGTCACCTCTTTGCCAAGCGTTCTCATCTGTTTTTGCATCGGCGTAAGCTCATCCGGCACTTCCTGCGTGAGATAGGCGATTTTTCCCAGTTCCGTTTCCATGTTCGTAGCTGTCACCACGCACTTGGCTTCCCCTGTTGCTACGGTTTCTCCGGAAAAAAGCATATTGGTGATATCCGCCAGCATCATCTCATCCTGAAAAACTTTCACCCCCTTGGTCTTCGACTTGGATTCGCCCGTGAAAATAAAACCATTGACCCTGAGATCGTAGCTTTCCAGAATATAACAATCCGCCGGAACTTTGTCTCCGGAGGAAACGAAAATAATGTCACCTGGAACAATTGTCGCCATGTCGAGTTCTTTTTTTTCTCCGCCCCGGATGACAAAAGCGCTGTCTGTGGTCAGTTTTTTTATACTTTCCAAAATTCTTTCCGCTTTGAATTCCTGAAAAAAACCGACAATCGCATTGATAGAAATGATAATCAAGATTATCGTAGTATCCCGATATTCGTGAAAAATGAAAGCCAGCACCGCCGCCGCAAGCAGGATCCAGACCAGCACATCATTAAACTGATTGAATATCAATTTCAACCACTTCCAATTTTGCTTTTTGACAATTTTATTCGGGCCATATTTATTCAACCTTTTTTCCGCCTCTGCTTCCGAAAGACCATCAAGCGCCGCATTGAATTTTTTCAACACCTCATCGGGAGTCAAATTGTAGATATTTTTTTGCATTTTCATATTGTCATTCCGAGCGTATCGAGGAATCTAATTTAGCTTCCTGCGTCTTCGCAGCTCTTTCTGCCACAAACTTTTTAACTTCGTGATAAGACATCTGCTTTGGCCAGAGAAGGTTGCCATCTTCGTCATAAATCGGTAAAATTAATTCTTCTTTTTCTTTATCGATTTCTCTCATACTTGCAACTATTTGATCAACTTTTTTCATTATTTCTTCTGCTTTAGCTTTTTCAACTCGTAAAACAAGTCCCTTAAAAAGACGCGGAGCCACTCGAAAAGAAAGAGAGAAACCATACTCTGTTTCTATCTTGGGTATCCACATCGGCCAATCTTCTTCTTGAAATTTATAATCATGTTCAATAAGTCCCTCCTTCTTAAGAGTTTCAATTTGTTGCTCATATTGTTTCCTGGCGGTTTCTAAATCGGGCTTATTGTTTTCCGCGTCTTCAATATCCCTCAAATCTTCTTTGCCATATCCATATCTAAAAGTATCGGGTTTTTGTTTTACGCCTACTCCATATTGAGGCATAGATACTCCCTGGAGCGGCAAATCTGGTTTAAATTTAGAAAGATCAAAAATAACAGCCACTGTAAAATCCGAAAGATTAGAATCAAACCAGCGAGAGTCTGCGATCATTCTAAATTCATTTCGAAATTCACTTCGATAATCAGCAACAGGAAAATAACCATTCCAGCTAGTTCGCTCTTTCTCAGTTCCAACAATATTAAAAAATACTACCCCTACTCTGTTTTCCCTAACTTTTTTCGCCCATTTATCCTTGCTAATTTCTCCTCCCGAATTTCCAAGAAGCCCGTTTTTCAAAACCTGATTAAATTTTTCTTCAGTTTGTTTTTGAGTCTCATCAATTTGAGTATGCATCACAGAATAAGCTGTTCCGATTTGATTTATGTTCTGAACTTTGTTCATAATCATTTCTATTATTTCCGGCGATAATTCTGTCTCAACATTTGCTTCTTCAGCCAGCTTTTCCGCTTCATTAAAATTCCTCGCCTCCCCACTTTTAGTCCTAGCCTCCATTTCGGACGCTTCTTCGCAGGCCTTTTCAGAACTATACGATTTTTTTGGTCCATCCCACTCCCGCAACATATACTTACAAATAATTATTGCTTATTATGTACCGTATACTGTAATACTGTATAATTTATTTATCATCTCCGAAAAGCATATTGACTAGCAATGACTGCGCTGGATACTTTTTTCTTACCCAACCAGACGAAAACGGAACTAAATCCGCCGGATTAGATTCCTTTCTATTTGAGTATTTTTCGTTATACTTTCTTATTATTTTTTTATACCCCCCGAAACCGTTGTTGAGCCACTTTTCAACCAAACTAATCGTTGTAAACCCCACCTTTAATTTTCTTCTGATTTCATCATGGGTCATTCCCTCGAGAAGCATTTTGGCAATTTGGATTCGCCTTGAAATCATTACCACCTCGCTAAGTGTCAAAAGATCTTTAAAAAAATTCTTAACCTCATCTCTGTCTTGCAAAAGCGAAACCATGGAATAAAATTCTCCCAAGTATTTTTTCTTTTCGCTCTCGGTCAGCTGATGATATTTAACTTTCCCTGGCATTTTACTTTTTTATATAAATTTATTTTATACAGTATACTGTAATACTGTATGATAATTATAACATGGCCTTGAGCGAGCGCGCCTTTATTGCTCTTTCAATTTTTCCGCCACCTCAAAAACATTGCCGGCTCCGATGCAAAGAACAACTTCATTGCCGTCAATCTTATCTTTGAGATATTCGACGGCCTCCGCAATGGTCGGAATATATTCAGCTTTTTCCCGATCATATTTGTTTATAATATCGACCAGGTCCTTCGAGTTTACGTTACCGGTATTTTCCCGGGCTGAGCCGTATATATCCAAAACTATGACTTTATCGGCCGCGTCAAAGCTTTGGGCAAAATCCTGAAGGAAAGTTTCGGTTCGCGAAAACGAATGGGGATGAAAAACTGCAATTATATTTTTGTCCGGATAGATTTCCCGCGTAGCTTTTAGCGTAACTCTTAACTCTTCCGGATGATGCCCATAATCGTCAATCAGAATCGCGCCATTCTTTTGTCCAATATACTCAAATCGGCGGGAAGTTCCCTTAAACTGCCGGATGCCTGCCCGCACTTTCTCCATATCCAGGTTTAGTTTTTGACAAACTGCGATCACTGCCGCCGCGTTTAACAAGTTGTGATTTCCTATCAACTGCGTTTCGAATTCCCCTAAATCACTATCTGAATATTTTATAGAAAATAGTTGTCGGTTGTCGGTTGTCGGTTGTCGGTTGCTAATTACCACATCATTGTCTTCCTGAAATCCGTATTTGATGACCGCGCATTTGGCGCTGCAAGCAATTTCATTAGTTGCCACAGAATCTCCCCAGACAACCAAAAAACCAGTCTTGGGAATCTTGACTACAAAATCGGAAAAGGCTTTTTTATAGTCAGAAAAATTTTTATAAAAATCTGGGTGATCCCAATCCGCGCTTGTCAAAATTGCTGCTTTGGGCTCATATAGCCGGAGCTTATTTTGAAACTCATCCGCTTCGATGACAAAAAATTCTCCCTGACCCGATAGCGCATTTGATCCCCACTCAATAACCTTGCTGCCAATTACCGCTCCCGGATTAAGGCCGGCTTCCTGCAAAACGACGCTAAGCATGGCCGAGGTCGTGGTTTTACCGTGAGTTCCGCAAACCGCAATTCCATATTTCCGATTAAAAAAATCTGCCACTATTTCGGGATAACTTCTCATTGGCAGTCCCCTTTTGACACATTCCCTGAACTCTTCATTATTTTCCGCGTTATAGGCAGTTGAATAAACAATTAGCTCCACATCCGATGGAATATTTTTAGCCGAAAATCCTTCAGAATATTTTATCCCGAGTTTCTGAAGCACCGCGTCAGTAAAAAATTTCTCATGCGTATCCGAACCGGTCACTTCGATGCCCATCGAATTCAGAATTTGGACCACTGCCACCACCCCAGAACCCTTGATGCCAATGACATAAACTTTTTTGACTTTTGCTAAGTCCAACATATTCACTAATCAGAACAAATTATAATCCACAATTAAGACTAATATTCGCAAGCTATTCAAGCATTCCATAAATACCTTCCGCGATTTTTTCCGCCG
>PFVN01000072.1 GCA_002790635.1 Candidatus Moranbacteria bacterium CG_4_9_14_3_um_filter_42_9 | reverse complement strand
CGGCAGTTTTCAGGTTGATAATGTGATTGGTTATTTTCATAATAAAAAAAATTAGTTACAAATCAATTATAGTACAAAAGGCCCTTGGCGCAAGTGCCAAGGGCCAGAAAGGCTTTTAGAAGCCAAAATGTTTGAGAGTGGGAAGTATATTGGGACCTAGATTTTCCGGCAGACTTTTCAGATCAAACCATTTCCATTCCCGAATATCACTTCCTGGTTTTATTTCGCCAATGCGCTTGGCCAGATAATGAACTAGAATAACATCCACATTTCCTTCCGGAGTTTTTTTGACCGTGTGCATGATGAATGGGGATTCATCCAGAACTTCAATTCCAATGCCCATTTCCTCCTTCACTTCCCGACGGGCGTTTTCGATCAAGTCGGTGTTGAAATCCTAGACTTTGCCGCCGCAAAACTTCCAGAAGTCAGTATCTCCGTGCTGGTTGAGAAGAACTTTGTTGTTCTCAACAATGACCGGACCGGACGCAATGATAATTTTTAGCATAAGAACTTCTTTCGCTTAATCTATATGGGTTTTACCATATAGGTATCTTTTTGTCTATAACCCAGCTTTTTGTAATATTCCCGGACCCCCACTCCTGAAATTACTACAACCTTATCAAGGCCAAATTCCTTTTTTGCAATTTTTTCCGCTTCCAGCATCAGTTTTTTACCCAACCCGATATGTTGGGGACCCGCCTGCAACGCTTCGCGTAGCGATGCGGGCAGGGAATGCTTTCTTTCAGTATTTATCGGTTTAAGTTTTCCGTATGTATGAATTTCGCGGACAATCGCCGCGTTCCGAAGTGCGGGGATAAAATGTCCGCGATTATGATTACTCGGAATCCTCAAACGCAGGAGGGCGAACAGCTTTTTTTTATCTTGCGTAACGTATTGTAAAAAAATTTCTTTTCCTTTTGATGCTTCATAATCAATGCGGTCTAATACAACTTTTTCCCAGATATCATAATGCGCGCCCACTTCCCGGCAGCGGATGCACCGGCAAGCGGAACGGTGGGCGATCAACTGGCGGATATTGGAAATTTTCGGACCGTCCACAATAGAAGTAGCGGGAACATCGCGCACTAGGCGGGCAATCCGCACGTAGGGAGGAATGAACGACTTTTTTATTTCCAATATGAATTTTTCAAATTGTCGATCAGTCAAGGCTTTGTAGTTTCCTTTTTTCCAGAGATTATATAGGGCGCTGTTTTTGACGACAACCGTCGGATAAATTTTGAGCATATCTGGCTGAAAGCTGGAATTGCGAAAAAGTTCCTTGAACATCTTTAAATCCATCTTCAAACTTGATCCCGGCAGCCCGGGCATGATGTGGTAGTTGATCTTGAATCCGGCGTCTTTCAGTAATTTTGTCGCGTGGATAGTCGCCTCTACTCCATGGCCGCGCCGATTGGCCTTGAGCACCGGATCATAAATGCTCTGAACTCCCAATTCCACCCGGGTTGAGCCAAGATTCCTGAAATTAATTATTTCTTTTTCATCAATATAATCCGGCCTAGTTTCCAATGTCACTCCGATTATCCTGTGTTTTGCCTTTTCGTTCCTGTGCTGTTCTCTCAAAAGTATTTCATCTATGCCCTTGGACCGTATAGACTTTCTAACTTTACGAACTTTATGAACTCCGTAATCATTGCATGCCCGGAAGCATTCCGTGATAAACCACTTCTGATAATGCTTCGGCAAAAAAGAAAACGTTCCGCCCATGACGATCAGTTCGATCTTTTCGGTTTTGTGTCCATTGAGTTCCAGCGAGCGCAGGCGATTTTGCACTTGCCGGTAAGGATTAAATTTAGCGCTGATGGCGCGCATTACCGCTGGTTCATTAGAAAGATAGCTTTTCGGCATGCCGGATTCTGTCGGGCAATAAATACAGCGCCCAGGGCAGGGATAGGATTTAGTGAGAACGGCGACGATAGCCACGCCCGATTGGGTCCGGATTCGCCGGCTCAAAAGCAATTTTTCCAATTTCGGCTGGCGCCGGATTTTTCCGGCAGCAATCATTTTTTCGTAGTGCTCACGCAGATCGGCATTGGTCGGCAAAGGCAGTTGCATTTTTCCACACAATTCTTTTTTTAAATTCAAAAATTCCTCTGAATTTTTGGGTCCGCCACCCGGCGGATTGATTGCTAAATTAATCAAATTATCGTAGGATTTAAGCATAGATGCGCTCAAATATATTTTTATTTTTTGCTCGAGGAAACCTCCGTCAAATCTATAGTTTTATTAAAGGAAGCATCCTTATGCAAAAAATAAAAAACATTCTCGCTTCAAAAAAATTATTTTATGGAAAAAGCTGAGGCAATCAGAATTTTACAGGAAACGGAACAGGGCTATAATCGGATAGCGGAAAAATTTTCCGAAACCAGGAAGCATTTCTGGCGAGGTTTGGAATTCATCCAAGATTATGTTTCCAGAGGAGAGAATGTTTTGGATTATGGTTGTGGCAACGGACGCCTGCTGGAGCTATTCTCGGGGAAAAACATTGACTATACAGGCCTGGACATTTCCGGCAAGATGATCAATATCGCCAAGGGAAAGTATTACGATCCGCTGATTAAATTCCGGAAGATCACCAGTTTTGACAGCTTAACATTTCCGGGTAATTATTTCAATGCGGTCTATTCCGTTGCGGTTTTCCACCACCTGCCCAGCCGTGCACTCCGCCGGAAGGTTGCCAAAGAGCTTTATCGGGTGACGGCACCGGGAGGATTTATAATAATTACTGTTTGGAATTTGTGGCAGAAAAAATATCTGAAAAACATATTGATCAATTGGGCGAATAAAATAATTTTTAAAAGTTCATTAGACTGGAACGACTGCTGGATAGATTTTAAGGATAACAAAGGCAATGTCTTTAACCGATATCACCATGCCTTCCGGAAAAACGAATTGAAAAAACTATTTCTCGACGCCGGATTCAACGAAGAGAAAACGGCCATATTGAACGGGAGAAACATAATTTTTATCGGTAAAAAATAATCAGACCAGAAAACTATTATGCAAGATATTTTTCAATCGATCGTACTCGGCATATTGCAGGGAGCAGGGGAGTTTCTGCCGATTTCTTCCACCGCCCACCTGACTCTCGCGCCGTACTTTTTCCATTGGCAAGATCCGGGTTTGAGTTTCGACGTGGCACTACACCTCGGGACTTTGATTGCGGTAGTGGCTTATTTTTGGCGCGATTGGATAATGATTTTTGAATCGGCATTCAAAAATCAAGTTCAAAGTTCAAAGTTCAAAGTTCAAAGTTATGGAAGAAACATTTTATGGTTCATAATCATTGCTACGATTCCGGGAGTGATGGCCGGATATTTTCTGGAAAAAGAGGCGGAAACAGTATTTCGAAGTCCGTTGCTTATCGCTTCGGCTTTAGCTGGTGCGGGACTCATCTTGTATCTGGCGGACAAGTATGCCAAGCAAGGGGAGGGGATGGAAGGAGTAAATTTAAAAAAATCTTTGGTCATCGGTTTGGCGCAGGCAGTGGCGATTATTCCCGGAATTTCGCGCTCGGGTGCCACTATCACCGCCGGACTGTTTGCGGGACTGGATCGTTCAAGTGCGGCGCGTTTCTCATTTCTGCTTTCTACGCCGATAATTTTCGGAGCGGTCGCGCTCAAAATTCCATATCTTTGGCAAAGCGGATTGAACCCGGGTGTCATTGTCGGAATTTTGACTTCGGCAGTCAGCGGGTATCTCGCCATAAAATACCTCATAAAATTTCTGGAAAGTTCCAGCTATAAGGTATTTTTCTGGTATCGCCTGGCCTTGGCGGTGGCGATAGTGTTGACAGTAGTGATGTATTAGTAATCTTCCGAGAGCCGAGCTCTCGGAAAGTATGCTATAATAAAAATATGCGTAAAACTGAATTTGCTTGCGGAGAGCATTACCACATTTTCAATCGCGGAGTAGATAAGAGAAAGATATTTTTAAGCGATAGAGATTATCAAAGGTTTTTGATTTCCATGGAACTATTAAATGATGAAAGAGACGGTTTGATGGAAGAATGGAGAAATTTTAAAAAAAATAATCCCAAGGCTACTTTTCCTGACTTCCGAGAGCTCGGCTCTCGGAAACCACTGGTGAGCTTTGTTGTTTTTTGCGCAAATCCAAATCATTATCATTTTATTTTGAGGCAAAGAAAGCAAAAGGGGATTGAAAGATTTATGCACAAACTCGGAACTAGCTATACTAATTATTTTAATGTGAAAAATAAAAGAAAGGGATCACTTTTTCAGGGAAAATTTAAGGCCATTTATATCGATTCCAATGAATATTTATTGTATTTGTCAGCGTATATAAACAAAAATAATTTTATCCATGGATATAATAAAAATGATAGTTGGAAGTATTCCAGCTTGCAAGAATATCTAAGTAGTGAGGGCAGGGGGTTGTGTGATAAAAAGGTGGTGTTAGGGCAATTTGCCAACAGAAAAGAATATGCGGACTTTATGGAAAAAAACGCTCAATACTTGAAAAAAAAGAAGGAAGACGAAAAGTATTTATTGGAGTAATCGGTTCCGAGAGCTCGGCTCTCGGAAACAGTGGAGGTGTTTAGTGCTTTATTTTTTTGAAATAGTTATGAATATAGTGAATATATTCATAATGTATAGTATATTTACTATATTTACAACTTTTGGAAAATGCTTTATAATTCAAGCGTGATAGGGGGCCAAGCCAGATGGCTTATATCCGGGTAAAAGATGTCGACCTCAGCACCATACCGCTAAAGCGGTAGCTATGGGATAAAAAATAAATGCAACACATCCGAGTAAAAGATGTTGAGAAAATAATTGATCGCGACAGGAACACGATCCTGCGCTGGGAGCGTGCGGGCCGGATTCCGCATCCGCAAAAAGATTCGCGCGGATGGCGTTTTTATATGGAAAAAGACATTGTAGTGATTAAAAAGTTTATGGCCAAAATGGCGCGGGAAAGATATTTGATCAATAAAAAATTCAAGAATGCGCGGAGATAAATCCCAAAACCAAATAATAGGGAAAAATAGCCTGCGGCGGGTGGACGGCGTTTATTCGTTGACTTCCGAGAGCTCGGCTCTCGGAAGATTCCGCGAATGGAGGGCCAGGAGGCGGATCAGGAAGAATATCCAGAAAAGCTATAGAGATTTATTTATCCCACTTACTTTGACAGCAAGACCTTCCCACTTTTTTTGGCAGCAAAAAAAGTTCCAAAAAAACTGCCGCCCGGGCTTGCGTGTCAGCAAATTATCGCTGCGCTCACTAAAGCTCCTAGCTCCGCCAATAGCGGGGATCGGTGCGGAGCTTTTTAACGTTCGGCTTCGCTCAATTTGCACCGCCACGCTGCGCAATGGGCGGAATAGACATTTTTCAAACGGAGCTTCAGCTGAATCCGTGGCTGAGCCCTATGCAAGGCTGAAAAGTTTTATCAAACATTTTTCTATACACGTCGCAATGGGCGGAAAAAATTATTTTTCAAAAACATTTTTGAAAAGATTTGTGGCTGTTGTAACTATTTTGCTGGTCTTGGTAAATGTCTATATCCAAAATTCCGAATATTCAAGCGGCGCGACTTTTACTTTTGACCAGACGGACTGGAGCACGGGGCAGACGGCGAATCGGGCGACCCACCCGGGAGACCAGAGCGGCTGGGATGAGTTTTCCGCCCAATCCAACGCGGACAGCTCCACAACTCCGGGGCAAATTACCATGACCCAAAACACCGCCAACTTTTCGGAAACATTCACGACGACAACTTACAAGGACACAGCCAATACGGATGCCAACTGGAACACGACTGCCGGACAGATTCAGATGAGCGATGAACAGGTCGGAACTGATTTGTATAGCAAGTTGAATGGGATATTAGCTGGTAGCAGCATTAACGCGCAGGTCGTAGCTGGAAATGACATATATATAGCGTCAGGCAGTGGAAAGTTTTTGAAATATAATAGTGTTACTAACACGGCAACTGACCTGACTGCCAAAATTTCTTCTTTCTGGGGCGGGAATGCTGTTTATTCTCTG
>PFVN01000045.1:2206-6117 GCA_002790635.1 Candidatus Moranbacteria bacterium CG_4_9_14_3_um_filter_42_9 | reverse complement strand
CAGTCTCGGAGACTTGCTTATAGTTTTTATAATTTTATTGCTAGACTCAATTATTTTCAAGCGCATTTTCTCAAAAAAGGGCCTTGCGGTAAAAAGATTTGCAGCTATTATTTTAGTAGGTTTTGTGATAGCAGTGATTATTGAAAGATACGCACTGGATACCGGCAGATGGTCTTATAATTCTCTCATGCCAGTGATCCCATTTATTAGTGTTGGATTAGCGCCAATATTGCAAATGACCCTACTTCTATCTTTGATTATAATTTTGTCCGAAAAACTAAAATGCAGAGATAAATAATGAGACGCGGGCTGTCTCGTGTCTTGTTTGTCTCATTTTCCTGAATGTTACCTTGACTCGGAGGCCTCCGGCGCTTAAAATCAAAAGCAGCCAAGAAATCCTTCAACGGCTTGATTAAATAAAGTTCTAGACTCGAGTGGTCAACAGTCAGACTTTTTTATCGAGAGACCCGGAGGCCTCTAGAAGCTCGAAAAAAGGTCCCCCAACTTTGCCCTGAACAAGAGGTAAGAAGCCATCAAAAAACAGCGCCGGATGCGTTGTTTTTTAGTATCTTCAAAATAGTTTTCGTTTAGTATGGGTTTTGCTCATCTCAATAAACTCATTAAAACTAAGAGTTTTTCCACCCAATTTTTTCACCCTATTCTTGAAAGCTTCGTCATTCGAAACCAACGTTAAGTTATTTACAATTGCGGTTTCGCCAATAAGCGCATCCTCAATGTGCCGCTGATTGCCATCTTGTAATAATTCGAAGTAGGTTCCCTTACCTAATTTTGCCTCGTTATCCAGTCTGGAAACATCAAGGACAAACGTTTCCGTTGGAATTTTAACGCCACCACCCCACTTACATTGACCCCATTTTGAAACACCCCAAACCGCTGCTTCTGTAGGAACTTTAACTCCATTGCCAAACTTGCACTGACCAAATTGAGAAATCCCAAGCATGTTGGCTTCGGTTGGAATTATTTCTCCCTCAAATTTACTAAATATTGAAAATAATTTAGCCTTCTTTTCCTTTTTGACTTCATCCATAGATTCAATCTCATCTCCCTGTATATGGGTAACGTAATATTTCATATTTTTGGGTAATAAATCTAAGTTTACTTTATTGGCTAATAATTCATCGAATATATTAGTATCAAACATGAATCCTTTCATAATTTTTTGTTCTTTCAAACCCATTTTCATAAGTTATCGTAGATTTTCTATGTTGTCTGCTATTTGTCTGTTAGATTAGATACGACCCAATTCAGCTAGCTTACGGTAATGTGCCCCCAGAGGCTCCGAACTTTTTCGTGCGTAAAGGCAGTACCTGATTTTGATGGGCTCAGCTGCCGCCTGCAGGCCTTGTTTTACCGTTAGAACCTGTTGGTTGTTTGCATTACTCATATACCTAAGGAATGACGCAACCCGGCGGGCTAGTCCAGGCCTCAACTGTTGATAACTTTAAGCCCCAAAAGCTCTTGAAAACCTCGCAATTCTTGATGTCTTCGCAGACCCGAAACCGCCCCGGCCACTGGAAAAAAATTCATTCCTATGCTAGAATCATAATTGATGGCAGACAAGGAAAATTTGAGGCGCGGTTAACGCCGGCTATCATCATGCTAGCAGGCGCTATTTTTTATCCGATTCCTGTTTTTAGCCCCAATTAAGCATTAAATTGGTAAATATGGTACTTCTTCTGTTTTTTCTCATCATTTTGACAGCCGCGGCTTTCATACCCAAGTATGTCGTTGCCCTTTTGGCCCTAAACGTAGTTATAGGGCTTTTTTTGTCAATTTTTCAGATAATCATCGCCTTATTTCCCAATTTCAAACCAAGATGCGGCAAGCTGGACGGAGAGCCCCTTGTTTCAATTTTTGTGCCGGCCTACAACGAACCGCCGATGATCCTGATGCAGACGCTGGAAGCGCTCTCGCGCCTCAAATACGAACGCTTCGAAGTTCTGGTCATTGACAACAATACCAAAGATCCGGCCGTCTGGCAGCCAGTGGAGGCTTTTGTCAAGACCCTTGGTCCGAAATTCCGCTTTCTTCACGTCGATCCTCTTTCCGGATTCAAGGCTGGAGCGCTCAATTATCTCATGAATTATGCCGATAAAAAATCCGAATATGTGGCCATTATCGATGCCGACTATGTCGTCCGGCCGGACTTTCTAAAAACAGCTCTGCCGTATTTTTCGGAAGAGAAAATCGCGCTGGTCCAGTTTCCCCAGCGGTATCGCAACCGCAACCAGAAAAACGAGCCGATTGCCGATGAATACAATCACTTCTTCGGCATCTATATGAATATGGCTAATCATCTGGATTGCGTCCCGTCAACCGGAACGGTGAGTTTGTATAAATTAAGCGTGCTGCGGATGATCGGCGGATTCCGCGGGGAGGCGCTGACCGAAGATGCTGATGTCGGTTTGCGGATATACGGCGTGGGATACCGGGGAATTTACATCGATCTCCCGGTCGGATATGGCCTCATGCCCTACGACCTGGAAGCTTATCGGAAACAAAAATGGCGCTGGTCATATGGAAACGCGCAGTCCCTGAAGACGCTCTTTATGCTATTCGGAAAAATTCCATTCCGTTCGTGGATAGGATTTTTGTCGCATCTGACTGCCTGGCATCATTTTCATTTCCTGCCTTTCGCGGCGCTGGCGGCTTTTCCCATCATCCTCCATCCGGCCATTCCGATCACTCAATATCATAAGCAAATCCTGATCTTTGCCTCCCTGTCTATCTTCATAACCCTGGCTTCAAAGATGCTACTTTTTTTGGTAACCTTAAGGAAAGAAAAAAAGTTTTTCCGCCGGGCGCTCCGGGCGTTTGTCGTCCATATGGGGATGACTCTCATTTATTCGGAAGCCTGGATCGCTTTTTTGTTTCAAAGAAAGTTCCCTTTTGAAAGGACCAATAAGTTCGTTTTGAAAAAGATGCCGAGCCTCGTAAAAAACTCTTACGGGGAATTCCTTCTGGGGTCCTGGTATCTTCTGGGAGCCGTGGCGGCGATTTGGTGGGGCCGGCCGATTATGGTAGCGGCGTTTCTCATTGCCGCTTCAGTGCTTTTTTCCATCTACTATGTTTATTGGAAAATCAAGCCAACTAAAGCCTACTCAAAGAAAATACTTTCTAGGATCGAACACAGATATAGATCCTTTTTCCCGGAAGCAGTTCAATAACCAACTATGAATAATAACCAATGAAAATAGCATTACTGGCTCCGCTTTGGAAAAAGGTGCCGCCGGAAAAATACGGAGGTTCCGAACTCGTGGTGGCCAATCTGGCCAAAGGGTTAACTGGCTTGGGACATGAAGTCACAACCTTTGCCTGCGCCGGTTCCAAGGTTGCCGGAAAATTAGTTGAGGTTATTCCAAAGCCGATGCATGATCTTGTCGGCGGATTCGATTGGAATGGAATCAAGCAATACGAATTCCTGTCTTTTTTTGAATTGGGAAAACGCATAAAAGATTTTGACGTAGTTCACAATCACATGGGTTTTCATCCCATTGCTTTGGCGCCGTTTCTGCCGGTCCCTATGGTTACGACATTGCACAGCAGCCTGCCACCGGATTTTCCCTATCTGGCCGAAGCCCTCCGCGAATATCCTTTTGTTTCGATCAGCGATGCCCAACGCAAACTTGCGCCGGAACTCAATTATGCCGCCACAGTTCATCACGGCATTGACGTCAAAAGCTTCCAGCCTCGCCTGGAAGGGATGGGAAACGGTTTCGTGTTCATGGGAACTCTCTCGCGCAACAAAGGCATCGATATCGCGGTAAAGGCCACCCGCGATCTTGGAGTAAATTTAACCATTGCCGGAGAAGTCAGGGAAGGTGATAAAGAATTTTTGGATAAAGAAGTATTTCCGCTGGTTGATGGAGAGCGGATAAAATTTATAGGCG
>PFVN01000045.1:0-2060 GCA_002790635.1 Candidatus Moranbacteria bacterium CG_4_9_14_3_um_filter_42_9 | reverse complement strand
CCCGAAATTTTGCGGCACGGAAAAACCGGCTTTATTGCGGAAAATAAAAATGAATTCGCGGATTACATGAAACAAATAAAAGAAATTTCCCGCAGAACCTGCCGGGAGGAAGCGGAGCAAAGATTTAATATCTCATCAATGGCAAAAAATTATGAGAAGGTTTTTGCATCACTAATAGCCAAAATAATCAGATAAGCTAAGCATAATGACAGTCAAAAAAAATCTTATAAAAATATTTATAGTAGCAATGGGACCAGGAGAGGCAAGCCAAGGAATTGCGTTCGCACAATACGCAATTAAAAAAGGAGCCGATGTTACTTTTACCATCACGGATAAAAAAATTCTTCCGATAGTCAATTTGGATCTGGCACATTTTAAAATCTTGCTGCTTAAAAAATCCTCCAAAAATTTGAATAATGCCATTGTTCGATCAAAGCCGGATGTTTTGTTACTTTGTAATTCAAAAATATTTAGCAGTGACGGCTTCTACTTTGATCATCCTCCCGTACCTAAACCTCTAACAATTTCCATTGATTCAAATTGGCTTTTCGGCCCAAATAGTCCACATAAATCTTTGCCTTGGATTGATAAGATTTGCATAAATATTCCGGAAAAAGTTTTCAAACTCGGGCTTAAAAAATATGGCGGTCATTATGTCATACCGCTGGAAGCCTTGAAAAAAATTAAAGTGGTTGGGTTGCTGCCATCTTATCCAAAGATTTTAAAATCCTCTATTCAAAAAATCAGAAGTAAATACGGCGTATCGCAAAATGAAAAAATTGTTTTTTTCTATGCCAGCGTTGCTAGTCTTAGTCCTTCCGTTCAGTCGAATTTTTTTAAAAAAGTAATAGATGCTACCAGAATCTTAAGAGAACAAGGTCATGAGATAAAAATAATCAATCTTAGCAAAATATATCCGACCATTCTTAATGTAAAAGAAAGATGGATTTTGAATCTGAATGATATAGGCGCTCAAGAATTCTACAAAATATTAGCGAGCTCTGATTTAATCCTCCAGCACCAAGGTCTTGGTACGCTAGCCCAAGCCATAAGCGCAAATATTCCCTCTATTGCCAACGTAAGGAATCTTGAGGATGAAGAAAGCCCATATCACGCTCACGCCTGGGAAATTATACCTTTTTTAAAAACCGGGGCATGTTCCATGTTATATTTCTCGGCTTCATTGCCAACGATAGCAATGGAAATAAAAAAATTACTCTATAATAACAAGGCAATCGCAAAAATGAAAAAGCAACAAAGCAGGCTTTGTGAGTGTGGAGAAAGAAATGTCTTTGAAGAAATTAGGCGCATACTCAAACGTGCAAAATAAAATAATTTCTGAATATTTTAATCTATGAAGATAGCCATCGTTGCATCTTTGCTTGTTCCGGTTCCGCCTGACCAAGGAGGAGGTGCAGAACAAATAATTAATGAATTAGCCCACGGTCTTGCAAAGCGAGGGCATAGTATAACTGTTTTTTGTGCAGGAAGGTCAACACTGTCAGGTAAAAATATTAAGAGCGTCGAATGTTCGCCTTATCCGACCCTGGAACATATTGGAGAAAACAGAAAGTGGGAAGTTGCGCAATTCAGAACTCTTATTGAGCGACAAAGCGAATTTGATATCATTCATTTCAACTACGAGCCCATTGTTTTTCATATCAAACAGGATGGTGCGGATATTAATCTGCTGGATTCATTTAAAAAACCGGTAGCCTGTACCTTTCACAACATTACCACTGTTGCTGAAACTACCGAATATTATCGTTCTTCTCCTTCACTATTTCGTCATACTATGATTTTTGTCAGTGAAAAACAACGCAATAATGTATCTTTTTTCACAAATACAAGAGTTATCTATAACGCAATTCCCCTTGAACATTTCCCGGTAGAAGAACGAAAAGAAAATTATCTCCTGTTTTTAGGCAGAATAACTCCTGTTAAAGGTATTCTGGAAAGTATTCAGGTTGCAAGGAAGAGTAATATTCCTTTAAAAATTGTTGCGGGAATGGGTCCTGCAGATCGTGAATTTTATGAAAGCGAAGTGAAGTCGCAAATTG
>PFVN01000061.1 GCA_002790635.1 Candidatus Moranbacteria bacterium CG_4_9_14_3_um_filter_42_9 | reverse complement strand
AAGTAGCGGTAAAAGATATTTGACCCTTCGCCTTAAAAATTTGGGGAATTTCTGCAAAAAAGAGGTGTGGATGGCTTTGTCAGAGAATTTTCCCCGCATCTTTTCCTTGTCATAAAGCAAGGTATAAATCGGCGCTTCAGGAAACACCTCACAAAACACTTCCAATACCTTCTCGGCCCCGCCACATTGGGTCAGAAAATCGTGGACTAGCGCCACATTTAAGTTTTTTTTATCCATTAGTATTAATTAATTCAGCGATTTCCCGCGCGCATTTATCCCAACTGAACCTTTTCACATTTTCATAGCCTTTTTTTATTATATCATTTTTCAAATTTTCATCATAAATAAGCCGCTTTATTTCATCTGCCATTTCCTCGGCATTGGTAGAGTCGACGAGAAGTGCGCTATCCCCGGCAATTTCCGGAATGGAGGAATTATTTCCCGCCACCACCGGTACGCCAAGGCTTTGCGCTTCCAGCACCGGCAGGCCAAAACCCTCATAAAAAGTTGGAAACAAAAAAATATCCGCGCTTTTCAAAAGTTCCCACTTTTCTTCCTCACTGACATATCCGGAAAGAATTATACTTTTAGAACAATTTATGTTTTCCAGTTCGTGGCGAATTTCCTGTTCCCCATACCCGAATTTTCCAGCCAAAATCAACTTATGCGGAATTTTATAATGTTCCTTAAGTATTTCAAATGCCTTTATTATGCCGATGATATTTTTACGCTCCTCCAACCGCCCGATGAATAGAAGGTATTTGGTATTTAGTGTTTGGTATTTAGTGTTTATTTGGGATTTGGGATTTTGAATTTGAGATTTCCCTATAGAGCCATATCCCTCATAAATAACTTCTATTTTATTTTCCGGCACCTTATACAGCTTAATTAAATCTTGTTTGGTATTATTAGAAACTGCGATGATTTTTTTAGCCCATCGGCAGGAGTTCTTTATCGACCACCGCATATAAAATGTTTCCCATGGAGAATAAGCTTTTGGGCAAAATTCATATTCCAGTCCATGGATCGTGACAATGGTATTTTTAGAATGAACTACTGGCACCGTGTGCGCCGGAATAAAAAGTGTATCCACTGGATGAAAAATCATTTCCAGTGAAAGTCCGATTTGAGTCCAAAACCTCGGCCACTGAATAACCCTTGCGTTCCAATTCTTGGGCAAAATAAAATCAATTTCCTGATTTTTTCGCAAATATAAAACAACCTGGCAATCACTTGTTTCTTTTGTCAGGCTTGTCTGCCGATCAGCAAGGTGCTTTATGACTTGATATGAATATTCTTCAATTCCCGTCCGTTGTTTAAGAAAAGCCCGGGAAGCGTCAATGCCAATTATCATTAGCTTATTAGGAATTAGCTTGTTAGCTTATTAGACAAATAAAAATTTTTCTAAAAAGCTACAAGCTAAAAGCTATTTAGATAGCATTATCGTCCGCTTATACAAGTCCAAATTTTCCAGCGCAATGCCAATCCCCTTGATCACGCAGAGTAGCGGCTCCTCGGCAACATAACATGGAACCTCGATGGTCTTAGCTATCAGCTGATCCAGATTGCGTAAAAGCGCCCCGCCGCCGGAAAGCACCATGCCTTTGTCCATAACATCCGCCGCGAGTTCCGGCGGAGTTTCCTGAAGAACTTTTTTTATCACGGCGATAATTTCTCTGAGTTCATCTTGAATCGCGCCGGTTATTTCATTGGAAGAAATTTTTATTGTTTTCGGCAGTCCGCCGGAAAGATCACGCCCGCGCACTTCCATATAATCTTCCTTGACCAAGGGTAGGGCCGAACCAATCTGAATTTTGATATCTTCGGCTGTCCGATCTCCGATAGCCAAGCCATACTTTCTTTTTATATGGTCGGCAATCGCTTGATCCAGCTTATTGCCTCCCACCCGCGCGCTATAAGCCGCCACTATGCCGCCGAGCGATATGATCGCCACTTCAGAGGTGCCGCCGCCAACATCAATGATCATATTGCCAGCTGCCGAATTGATCGGGATACCCGCTCCGATAGCCGCCAAAACCGGCTCTTTGACAACATAGGCCGCTTTGGCTCCCGATCGGACCGCCGCGTCAATTACCGCCCGTCTTTCGGTAGATGTGATGCCAGCGGGAATAGAAAGCATGATTTCCGGCCTGACTAAGCGAATTTTTCCGCTAACTTTATTGATGAAATATTTGAGCATCGCTTCCGTTACCCGATAATCAGCAATGACTCCGTCTCTTAGCGGTCGGCTGGCCACAATTGTATCCGGCGTGCGCCCGAGCATTTCCTTGGCGTCATTTCCCACTGCCAAAACCTTATTATCCAAAATCGAAACAGCTACCACGCTTGGCTCGTTCACGACTACGCCTTTTCCTGGAATAAAAACTAGGGTGTTGGCAGTTCCCAGATCTATGCCGATTTTTCGTACTAACATAAATTTATACAATTCCTTTAGCTTCTTCTTTTAATCTTGTCAAAAAATTCGTGGTAAATGTCAACCGTTCCTTCGCTATCTTTTGCGCAGCTTTAGTATGCATCACGCCTGGAAGCCTTTTGTCTTTTATCTCGTGCTCGTAAAAAATATTGTGCAAACTGGCGTTCTTAATTCGTCCGTTTAATTTTCCTCCAACTAAATTAATTTTGGTGTATTCCTTTAGGCTCATTTTGGGAAATATGCTGCAATTGTGGCGTCCCATCCACATTCCGGCGCGAATGATAACCATGGCCCCAAGTGAATCCAGCTTATCGGAATCAAAAAGAATTTTTGCCTCAATGCTTTCCGGTTTTTCTTTGGTTTTAAATCGATGAGTTAAGATACAATGCTGGATTTTTTTTATCTTTTCTCCTGAAAATCCCAATTTCTCTAAAATCGGCTTGCTCATTCTCGCTGACTCCTTGGCGTGGCAGATTTTACCGGTCTTGTCATCGTCTTCCCTTGACCTGGCTATGTCGTGCAGTAGCACCGCGGCTTTTAAAATTTCATGATCAATATTTTTTTCGGTTTTGGCAATCTTCATCGCCATATTGTAAACCCGCATTACATGTTCCATGTCATGCGCCGAACAAGCCAACTCTTTTTCCGCAATCTTTTTTATTTTTTCCATCTTACTCATAATTTTCGTAATTGGAATTTAATTGAAAATTGGAAATTGGAAATTGGAAATTTGGAAACCAGGTTCATCAGACTAGCTTTTAATTCTCCTGATGTCGGCGCCAAGCGCACTAAGCCGTTCCTCTATCCTCTCATACCCTCTGTCCACTTGATATATATTTTTTATCACGGTTTTGCCTTCGGCTACCAGCGCCGCGATAATAAGCGATGCACCGGCCCTGAGATCATAACTGCTAATTGTCCGGCCATTGAGCTTTGTCGGCCCCTCCACTAACATCTGATGCTTGTTTAAAATCCGAGTTTTAGCGCCCATCTTTTTGATTCCTTGGACATAATTAAGCCGGCCTTCATAAAGAGTATCGTATATCAGTGTTTTCCCCTCCGCTTGCGTCGCCAAAACTCCAAAAGGTGCCTGCGCGTCCGTCGGAATTCCGGGATAGGTCCGCGCCTCCACTTTATCCACGGCGAATATTTTTTGAGGAGGAATAACTTCAATGTAGTTTTTACCGAATTTAAAATCAGCCCCAAATTCCCTGAGCTTTTCCAAAACCAGATCCAAATGCTCTTCGCGAACGTTTTTCACCTTTATCCGACTCTTGGTGGCTACCCCCATGATCAGAAAAGTAGCCGCCTCCACGGCATCAGAAACAATAATATGACTTACACCTTTCAGTTTTTTATTTCCGACAATTTCCAAAGTGTGAGTGCCGAGACCTTTAATTTTTGCACCCATGGCGATCAAAAATTTTCCCAGATCCTCCACGTGCGGTTCGGCGGCGGCGATCTTGATTATCGTTTTTCCGGGCAGACCCGCCGCCAGCATCATGGCGTTCTCCGTTCCAGTGACCGAAAATTCTTTTAAAACTATCCGGGCATTTTTTCTTTTTTTGGCATTGGCCAAATAGTATTTACCGCTCTGTCGGACATCCACTCCCATTTTGCTGAGAGCATCGAAATGCGTGCCCATCGGACGCGCTCCGATCACGCAGCCGCCTGGGTGATAAAGCTTGAAATTGTCAAATCGGGCAGAAAGCGAACCCAGAAGCAAAATGGACGAACGAATCTTTTTCACTAGATCAAAATTCATTCTGGATAGATTGATTTTTTTCGCTTCCACACTGATTTTCCTTTTGCCCAGCCACTTGATTTCCGCCCCTAAGCTTTCCAAAATCTCGACCATCCGAAAAACATCCTCGATGAGCGGGATGTTGGATATGACGCATTTTTCTTTGGTAAGCAGGGTTGCGGCCAAAATAGGCGTGGTGGCGTTCTTTGACCCCCGCACTTCTATCTCGCCTTTTAGCCTTTTTCCGCCCTGAATTTCGAAATATTCTGCCATTTTTGCCTACGAGCAGAGCGAGTAGCTGCAAAAATGAGCATCCCGCACCAATTCGCAATTTAAAACTTTCGATTAAGCTCTGGCTAAGCCGCAGGCGATTCCGTGGATAAAGCTATAAATAAAGCCAAATCTATCTTTGGAATTTGGTGCGGGACGGCCATTTTTATCTCTTTTATAGTATATTTTACTTTTGGCTTTTTTTCAAGTATGATCTACCTAATAATTTTTTAAAAAAAATCTCGTTTCGCCGGGATTTAAAAAATTTTGCTACTCCAGTAGCAGAATAAATTTGCTATGGCCGAACTCAATTTATTCAGTAACTAGTTACGTAACAAATTACTGAATTTCAGCCCAAGGCTGATCCGCCTAGGGTGGAAATTACTTACCCAAGTAAATATTAAAATGCTTACTAATTCAAAAGTCTTTCATAATTATCCGCCCAATACAAAACTTTGGCGCCGTAGTCGGTTCCCTTGCTGTCGCAATAGCTGGCCCAGTTGTTGCCGGCCAGATAAACGCAATAGGCCTTTTCTTCGGCGCTTCTTTTGTGCTGTTTTACTCCGTCCACTTTGGTGAGCTTCAACGCCATTGCCACCACACCGTCAGTAAGATCCCACGGGTCAGGCGGATCATTATGGGTTACCGTAGCGATAGAACTCTTGTAACCCATCCATGTGTCCGGCATAAATTGAGCCACGCCCATTGCTCCGCCGGTTCCTTTGTAGCCTGCCGGAGGGCAAGAAACTTTCATTTTATTATAATCATAATCCAGTTCCTTGCAGATCTGTTTGAAATAGGTGGCACGCGTCCCGCTCATCTTGCTTTGCTTAAAGGTGCATCCGCCGGTGTAGCGCCCGAGATTAGATTCTACAACCAGCACGCCTAAGAGATAATCTTTTCGGATGCCGGTGACGTCGGCCGCATATTTTGCCGCCTTGATAATGTCATCAAAACTGACCGCGCTTCCCAGCAAACTGGAAAGTTCGCTTTTCAATTTATTTATTTTCGCATTGACTTCCGCCAGCGTCGATTGCGCTTCGGATATGTCTGACTTTATCTCATATTGCTGGCCCTGTTGGATTCCCAACAGTTTTTCGTGATCATCTTTTTTATCTTCCAGTTCCGCCTTGGTTTTCGCTACTTCGCTTGATGACTGCTTTATTTCCGACAAAACATTCAAAATTTTCTCTTTGATGTTGAGCGTCTGGTCAAAGTTTTCCACAATATTATTTAAACTCTTGTTTTCCATCGCCAAGACGACTAGCGGATCCTCTTGATCGCTGTAATAAAGATCTCTTAGATATTCTCCAAGGATTGCTTTTTGCAGTTCGATCCGCTGGCTTAAGTTATTAAGTTCTGTTTCCTTCCTGGAAATGGTGTTTACCGTAGTGGTAATGAGATTTTTAGTGGTGTTGACTTGGCTCTGGTTTTTGGAAAGCAAAGACTGGGCAGTTTCC
>PFVN01000006.1:5776-6099 GCA_002790635.1 Candidatus Moranbacteria bacterium CG_4_9_14_3_um_filter_42_9 | reverse complement strand
GATCGTTGAACCCAAGTAACTGGTAGCGGCCGGCAAGGTGGCGGCAGTGTGGGCGTGGGAATCGTCGGCGACGGTCATAGCTCCCGCATCTGCGATGGTTACATCACCGGATAGCGTGATCCATTTAGCTGTGCCAGCGGAGGAGTATTGGAGGGTCTGGGTGGCTGCGCCGTTGGAAGGAATGTGGACATAGCCGTTGGCCGAGGAATGGGTAAGTTGGTCTCCGGTTAAAACGAGGCCGGTCGTAGCGGCCAGGTTAGTGTAGTCTGAGATATCGATGTCGGTGCCGTTCCAAACTCCCAAGCCGATCGTGCCGATGGTTG
>PFVN01000006.1:0-5734 GCA_002790635.1 Candidatus Moranbacteria bacterium CG_4_9_14_3_um_filter_42_9 | reverse complement strand
CGAGTGAAGCATTATAGCCCTGTACATCCGTGCCTATGACAAGTCCAAGATTGGTGCGAGCATCAGCCGCCGTTCCGGCGCCCGTGCCTCCGCGGGAAATAGCCAAATTGTTTTCTCCCGCGATCGTATCGGCGGCAGTCCAATAAGCCACTTGCCCGGCCACGCCCGATCCGCTCACGCCAGACACGCCCGAAACCGTGGCGCATTCCCAAATATTATTTGTTTCATCCCAGGAAAGAACTTGCGCGTCCGAACAGCCCTGCAGAAGAGCTAGTTGGTCAGAAGAATCGCCTGCCAGTTCCAGACCCGAATTAGATGAAGTTCCTCCCACACCATCATCCGCTGTCAAGATATTTACTCCGGAACCGATATCAGTAAAACTTGATCCATCGTTGGAATATTGCCAAGTTCCCGCTGAACCGTTGTAACGCAAGGTCGGTTTTGCAGCAGCGTTAGAAACGGATAAATCAAAATTGTTTCCGCTTAATCCCGTTCCGTCCCCGATGTTGAATGACAAACCGCTCGTTCCGGTATCTGTATTCTGCGCATGTGAATCCTGAAGACGCGAATCATTGCCCAGAACCAGATTGCCACTGCCGGTTCCGGTCGGCAATTGCTTGATGCTGATTTTTCCCCCTTTGCCATATTGCGCGATGTCGCCTTCACTCGTTCCGAGTTTGGCTCCCTGGAGAAGGAGAGCATTGCCGGCATTAAGAGCATTGATGGCCAAAGGAACGGCGGTTATTTTTCTCCGCGGGACCATTTCAGAATCCGTGTTGACTCGAACTCCCAAATAGTAATCGCCGCCACTGAAAGTGAGCGAGTCTGGCAAAGGAGTGACTGATCCGAGTCGGGCCGTTAAGATCCCGTCGATCATCGTAACTTTTTGCACCTCTTCCCAAACTTTTTGTCCGCTATCCGCGTCAGAAGGATATGGATCTTGGATTTGCCGGTCGGCCGTGTAAATTGCGAAGCGCACATCATATTCGCCATTGGGAATTTCCTTGCTCTGGCCGTCCGTCATATAGGCCGTCACTTCCATCTCGCGTGTGGCCTGGGCGGATGAAAAATCAAACGACATAAGCAGAATGCCGCCGAGCGTCGCCAGGATGGTCAGGATTATTGAAATTTTATTTTTGATTTTCATTTTTTACTTTTTACCTCTCACTTTTTACTTTTTTACAGCCCATCCAAATACTTCCTTGACCGCGTTGACGATCAGATCAAATACGGAAACTATTTTTGATCCGGTATAGGCCGAATACCGATCAGAAGAAGCTTCATTCGCCCAACGGTCCTTCCCCTTGATCGTATAAGCGTACGCGGTTCCGGGTTCCAAGTTGGTAAGCAGCACACTATGAATAAAACCATAACTGTCCTCGGTCAATCTCTTTGGATTGCTTCCGGTCATCGCCGAATATTCGATGGTGGAAAGCGCAAGCTTGTTCGTGCGCCACCGGACCAACAATCGATCCTCTTCTTTTCCTTTCGTCTTCATAACTTCGCTCCGTACGTCTGAAATTTCCAAATTGGAATTTTCCAAGGCACTAGCCATGGCAATCGCCCCGCCGAATTTTATCTCGCGTATTTTATAATTCTCACTGGCAAGCGCGGGTCCGGCCTGCGTTTCAGTGAAGTCGTTGATGATTTCTTCACCCTCGACAATTCCATCGTCCGAAATCCATTTCGGATATTCGGAGTCTTCTAAAAAATTGCCTGATGAATTTTCCTCTAAACTTCCACTTCCAAAATTATTTAATTTTATGAAACGTCCGATCTGAAAAATTCCCAACACCAAAAAAACCGCAACTAAAGTTGCCGCTAAGTTTTGCATCACCCTCCACCGGCTCTGAAATTTTATTTCCTCTTTCTCAGGGAAAAGATTGTTGCCAGTTTCCGCAAGTTCGGGCTCAGGAAAAACGGCCTGCTCAATTACACCATCTTTTTCCAAGTTACAAACTGCTCCATTGGCATATTCCCGGATTTTGGAATCGATTGCCTCGATTTTTTCCTTTTTGACAGCCGTCGAACTTTTTATAAAATCATCCAACCAGGCTAAGGTTGTATGCCAGTTTCGTCCGATCTTTTTTGCCTTCAGTTTTCCCTGGCGTGCCAAATAATTTAAATACTCTGGGGTGTACCCTGACTGCCGCGAAGCCTCGCATAGAGGAATATAATCTGGTGGATTTTTTTGCCCTTTTTCAGAACTCATATTTGATATCAAATATCGTTTTCAGCCCCAGGCTGATCCGCCTTAGGCGGAATTTTTGTTTATATTTTTACCCGTTTTAAAGTCCGCCTTTCTGCTTTTCCTAATGTTTTAATTATACCGTTTTTACAGACCATTTTCAATAGAAAAAAGCACGAAAAAAGGCTTGAGTTATCCACAGTTGATTTGACAAAATTAAATTTATAAATTCGCAGAAAAAAAAGAAATTTATTTTCTTACATGACACCTTAGAAGTCAAAAGACTTATTTTACCCAATCAAGGTCCGACCTTGGCCGATTAAAGGTCGGACCTTTAATAAAATCTTGCCAAGTTATCGCAATGAAGATTGCTTTATTATTTTTTTTGGCTTAACCGCGCCTGATGTTTGATAACAAATATCGACTTTGGGAACAAAAAAGCTCGGCTTTGCCGCGTCCGCCATCGCTACGCTCAGACGTTGCGGGCGGGAGGAATCTGGAAAAGCCGAGCTTTGGAAAAAATTACACGTCCAAATTCTTCACGCTCTTGGCGTGCATTTGGATAAAACGCCGCCGAGGTTCAACATCACTGCCCATCAAAATATCAAACACCCGGTCCGCCGCTTCCGCATCCTTGATTGCCACCTGACGCATAATCCTTCTTTCCGGATCCATTGTTGTTTCCCAAAGTTGTTCCGGATTCATTTCTCCAAGACCTTTGTATCTTTGGATATTTATTCCGGCAATTTTTTCTCCCACCTCGCTTTCGCTTGCATCCGTTTCCATGATAATTTCCGGCTCACTATTTTCTAAAGCAGTACTTGCTGGAATTTTGGATTTTGGATTTATTTCAGCTTTCTTAATTTCATCAATGATTTTGTTTTTTTCTTCTTCTGTATAAGCAAATCTAACGTATTTGCTTTTCTGAATTCTATATAGTGGCGGCTGAGCGATATAAATATATCCGAGCGTAATCAGTTCTTCATAATAGCGATAAAAAAATGTCAGAAGCAATGTTCGGATATGCGATCCATCCACATCCGCGTCCGCCATAATTATTATTCTGTGATAGCGGAGCTTCTCTACATCAAAGCTGTTTCCGATGCCCGCGCCGAGCGCGATGATGATCGGTTTGAGCGTATCTGATTTAACAACTTTGTCGAGAGTTGTTTTTTCCACATTCACCAATTTTCCGCGGAGCGGCAGGATTGCTTGAAATTTTCGGTTCCGTCCCTGCTTGGCACTATTGTGTACGAAAATTCCTGAAGCCAATGCGAAATTATGAGTGCCCGGAACTTCAAGATCATAAACGTCCATTTTTTTCGCTATTTTTTCAACAGATTTAATGCGGTGATTAAAATGAACAACAGCCTCTTGCATTCTGCGCGCATCGCCGCCAAAAAATCTTTGACAAATTGTTTCGTATTTTATTAAGCTTTTATCATTTGTTTCCTTTCTTATTTTCTCATATGCCATTCTATCAATTTTATTCTTTTCCCCATAAACATCATGTAAGACTCTTAGAGCTTTCTGTAAATATGTTTGGTCATAAGCAAGCTTTCTTTTCACTCTGAACCATTGCGTCCATTGCTGGGCAGTTTTTTCTTTTCTCCACCTGAGCAAGCTTACATTCTGCCACTGCTTCTTTGCAATTTCAGAAAGCTGTTTTTTCTGATCTGGGTATTTTTCAAAATATTTTCTGATTCTTACTGCCTGCTTTTGCTTATTTTCTTCGTTAGACCAATATTTTTTCTGCGCGGCATTTAATGATTTGTTATTTTTTTCTCTATACTGAGAATTAGAGTTATAAAATTCTAAAAATTTCTCCGCCATGAAATCTTTGTATTCTCTATTTTCCCATTGTTTTTTCGCTCTTTCGCTCAACATCCTTCGCATTTTCGGTTCAAGCATTGTTTTGCTGATTTTTTCACGATATTCCCGTGTTTTTTTCAAGGCTCTGAGTTTTTCCAATACATCAGGGCGTTGCAGAGTTTCTCGCGCGCATTGCCTGTGAAGCTCAAAATGTGCTTTCTTGTCAAGTCTGATTAAATTATTGGGATTATTATTGAGCTTATTAAAATCAATGTGGTGCCTATAGCTACCTGCTTTTTCCTGATAAAATTCATGCTCCAGATTATATTTATCAGCAAGTATATGAGTAAAAATCCACCTTGATTGCGCGGGATCAAAAATCAATTCGTATCCTTCAATAGTTATGCGTTTACCTAATTTTGAAAATTGACGATATAGCGGCATCAGAGAATCATTTTCAGTGAGATTGACAGCTTGTTTATATTTGTCATTTTTCAGCATAAACAAATGCTCTGGAGTGCAGATAAGTTCTTCGTCATTATCCAAAATTACCTTAACAACTTTGGTGTTTGATTTTGTTTTTCTAACATTTTTTATTTCTCCAATTCCAATAGAGCCATCTTTTTTTATTGTATAACAATAGTTTTTGATGCCCTTTTTTTCTTCTTTTTGAAGTTCAAAAAAGCTTAAATTTCTCCCATCAATAAGGGCAACCCTTGTTTTTCCATCAAAACACCCGCCAGCCGAATCCCCTTCTACGATATAAAGTTCTGATTGGGACGGATCCTTTGAGGAACAATCCGCCAGCTTTCCGGGAAGCGTCATTCCTTCCAACGCGCCTTTGCGAATCACTGCGTCTTTCGCCGCGCGCGCCGCGATCCGGCTCTTCGCCGTCAGCAAACATTTTTCTAAAATTGCTTTCGCATTGTTCGGATGCGCTTCCAGATAATCTGCCAGCGCTTCAGAAGTGATGCTGGAAACAATCCCGCGCATTTCACCGTTCCCCAATTTCGCTTTAGTCTGACCTTCAAATTGCGGGTTTCTGAGTTTCACACTTATTACTGCCGTGAGCCCTTCTTGCAAATCTTCGGCGGTAAAACTTTCATCTTTTTCTTTCAAATAATTATTTTTTTTCGCGTAATTATTAATTGCGCGCGTCAGCGCCGCGCGAAATCCAGCTTCGTGCGTGCCGCCTTCCGGCGTGAAAATATTATTTGCAAAAGAAAAAACATGCTCCTTATAACCGTCGGTATATTGCAAAGCCACCTCCACTAGCGTATCGCCCACCTTTTTTTCGGCATAAAAGGGCATCTCATTTTTTATCTCTTTCCGCCGATTGAGAAATTTTACGTAAGACACTAGCCCTCCATCAAACAAAAAACCATAAGCTTTTTCCTTGCCTTTTTCTCGCTGATCAAACACTTTTATGCTGACACCCTTGGTCAGATAGGCTTGTTGTCGGACATATCCCAGGATCTTTTCCCAATTATAAGCAATCTCCGGAAAAATCTGCGGATCAGCCTGAAAAATTATTTTTGTGCCGGTGCCAGTTGTTTTGCCGATAACTTTCGGCTCTTTCGTTTTAGACTTTCCTCTTTCGAACTCCATCATAAAAATCTTGCCTTCCCGATGCACTTCAGCTCGGAGCCAAACTGACAATGCATTCACGACCGAAACACCAACGCCATGCAACCCTCCGGAAATCTTATATCCGTCCCCGCCAAATTTTCCGCC
>PFVN01000042.1 GCA_002790635.1 Candidatus Moranbacteria bacterium CG_4_9_14_3_um_filter_42_9 | reverse complement strand
TTAATTACAGTTTGAGATTTTTTGATTGATTGCTTAACATTACAGCTCTATCGCTTGCGGAAATTCCCCCTCCGTCTATTACGTCTTGTGGAGTCACCTCTGGCAATACGTCAAATTTTCTAGCCTTCATATCGACGTTGGAAATGCCATAAACATGGTTATTACGTGTTAAAATATATAATGGAAGATTCATTTTTTTTACTTTTCCTACTTCTTCCCACCAAGAATCGTAACTCGCCCTTCCATTATTCTGAAAATTTTCACTTGAAGGAGCCTCTAAAACATCGTATGTTAAATAAATACCCGCGACTTCGGGATTTTTAACCGCAAGTTCATTGTAACCGCCGCTTCTTTTCGATAATACTTTTTGCCCATAAGGATCGGTCGAATAATAATCATCCTTTGATAAATTTGTTGGACTATTTGGACGAGAAATAGCTTTTTCGATATCTTCAGGTTTTGTCCCTCTAATTCCGGATCTTTCGAATTTTTTACTTGCAACTGTTCCCATGTCATCTTCTTCTCCCCCCAAAACTTTACCACCTTTAAGAAATATTCCCCAGCGATTGCCTCCAAAAATACCATCCATAGTATCGGGTCGGATCGTTGAGGCGGATACCGTAGGTTGAATTCCGGCTACTACCTCGACTTGACTCACAAAATCAAGCTCGGCAGAAATGCTCTTATTGTTTTCGCTTGGTTTATAATGCCCAAGATGCGCGATTGAATGAATAAAAAAACAATTGTTTTTTTCCATTAAATTTTCTACGCTTCTCGCTCTTTCATCAGCTTCCCTTTGCTCTTGCTCCAATAAAAATGCCTCTTCCTGTTGTTTTAGTGCTTTTAAGGCCACTTCCTCTTCCAAGATTTTATCAAAATTAGTAATAGAGTCGGTCTCTGATTCCATTCTATATGTGCTATGATCTGCATCCATCTTGACCAAAGCCAGATCTAACCCAAGTTTTTTAACCTCCTTATTGCTAAATAATCTTCTAATGAAACTTGATTTTATCGTTTCAATTTTTTCTTCTAACTCTGATATTCTTTTATTACATTCCTCAAATTCATTTTTAAATATTTGAAATCTTCGTTCAGCATCTTCCCTCGCCTCACGCATATCTTTAAAAAATTCTTCTTTTCTTTTTTCCTGAGCCTCGTCGAATGTTGGCTCTGAATTTGTATTCGCTTGGGGATTTTTTTCACTACCCACCAAGGAATTTACTTCTTGAGATTTAATACCGATACCAGTTTCGGCCGCCAATACAGCTCTGGCCTTATCTGCTTCCTGATTCAGGCCCAAAAGCGCTGTGCTGTCTTCACTATCAATTACCAAGCCTTCTGCGGCCGCTCTGGCTTCAGCTTGTGCAAGCTCTTCACTTCCCTCTTTCTTAAAACCCTCTGCTTCCCCTTCTGATTCGCTCAGTATTTGTTGGCGTAACTCTTCGGGCGATTCAATGCTTTGTATGGCTTCGGGATTTTCTTGCGCCTCAGGTTTTTTGATAACTTCGGTTGTTGATTGTTCTTCAAGCATCACCTTTTAATTTTTTTCTTAAAGATTGTATTTTTTGTTGATCGAATTTTTTTAAAATATTTTCCAAAATTTCAGACCTTCTTTTTCTCAAAGAAGCCATTTTGTCTCGAAATTTTTTCCATTCTTTTTTATATTTTTCTGTTTCCTCTGGCATAATTTTATATAAAAAATGATGTTTATATAACTATACCCATACTAACATAAATTTCCCAAAAAGTTGATTTTTTATCTAATTTAGGGCAAAATGGAATTAAGGCTTTTTAGCCGTTTATTTTTAAATTGGGGAGTAGCCAAGCGGTAAGGCACCCCGATTTTATCGGGGCATGCGAGGGTTAAAAATTCTTTGAAAAAATAATCTTTTTAGGGCAAGGTTGGGGTGTAGCCAAGTGGTAAGGCAACGGCCTTTGGCGCCGTCATGCGTAGGTTCGAATCCTACCGCCCCAACAGTCAGACTTTTTTATCGAGAGACCCGGAGGCCTCAAAAATCTCGAAAAAAGATCATCAAGAAACAAAAATATGTTAGCCAGAACTTAAATAGAATAAGCTTATTGACTTATATGCCGCAAGCGCTATGATTTAACTGAAAGAGATAAAAGATATCAGTAGCGCAATCAATCATGAATTTAAAATCAAAAATAAAATGTCCTCATTGCGGATTTGAAAGAGAGGAGTTGATGCCGATAGAGAGTTGCCAATTTTTTTATGTATGCCAAAATTGCAAAAAGACAATAAAGCCGAAAGATGGCGATTGTTGCGTCTTCTGCTCATACGGTGATGTGAAATGTCCCTCAAAACAGGAAAACTAATTTTTAAATAATAACAATATGGCACAAGTCGCAAAAACCAAGGAGAACCTGAAAAAATGTATCTGCATGAAATGTCCGAGCTACACGTTCGGATGCAAAATGAAAAATATGCCGGCCAATATGCTGGGCATGATGATGGGAAGCCTGGAGAAAAAAGAACATTTTGAAGGCATGTATTGCGCTTTCGAGGAAAGCCGGTGTATCAAAGAGGGAAAAGGCTGCATTTGCCCAAGCTGCGAAGTATACAAGGAAAACGGCCTGGACAAGACATACTTTTGTTTGGCAAAAGGCGGGAAATAAAAAAATAAGGAACTATCTTGAAGTCAAAAGAGCGAGCCGGATATTTAATGGCGCAATTTAAGAAGATTTTTAATGTAGTATCTAATGTGCTTCGCCTATCAAATTTAACGAAAAGGGGGTGTATTTATGGCTAAAGTTCCGGATACAAAAGAAAATATGATGAAATGCGTTTGCCCCAAGTGCCCGACTTGGATGGCAAATGATTGTCCGAAAAGCAAAATGGAGGGTTTTTATTGCGCGAAAGGCAAGACCACTTGCGATCTTCCGGATAAGGGTTGCATCTGCGGAACCTGTCCTCTTTGGGAGGAGTACTCTCTTTCCAAAGGATATTTTTGTTTCAATGGAGCAGCGGAATAGGTTATATATTTACTAAGCGGATTTTCGGAGCTCAAAAAATCCGCTTGGATAAATACGTAATTCAAATAGCATGCCACGTATTTTAGATAAAAACTACCGCACGCTTGACCGATTGGATAAATGGGATAAGGTTACGCAAAATTCGATCAAGAAGAGATTGAAAGAAGAGATCGGAGCAGTCTCTTCTTTTGATTTTCTTTCCGAAAAAGAGGGAAAAATCTTGAAAATTATTACCGACATAGCTATTCCTCAAGAAAACGGGACGAATTATATAAAAATTGCGGAAGCCGTCGATAAAGGATTGAGCGACCGAAAAGAAGGCGTGCGTTACGGTGAAAATCCATGGAGCGGTGAATTCTACCGCGCCGGGCTAAAGGCAGTTGGCGAATATATAGAAAAAAACTGCGCGAAACCCATTGAAAAGATGAGTGGCGCGGAACTTAAGGATTTTTTTTCAAAAATTATTGAGGAAAGGGGAAGCGGCCTCCTCTACCGTTTTTTGCGCCGGGTTTTATCCGATGCGATCGGCATCTATTTCTCCCATCCCGCGTCTTGGGACAAAGTCGGCTTTCCCGGTCCGGCCTATCCGGAAGGATACGCCTATCTTGATTGTGGAGAAAAAGATGATTGGGAGCCTAAATATGAAAAATATGCAGAATGATTTTCCGCAAAAAACTCAGATCGCGATCGTCGGACTCGGAGCGGCTGGCGGAGTTTTGTTCGGCAAGCTGGCCGAAGCCGGTTTTGACGTGGTCGGACTGGAGGCAGGTCCGTTTTGGGACAGCGACAATGATTTCGTGAGCGACGAGCGGGAAATGGAAAAGACCAAATGGAACGATCCGCGCATAAGCCTGGGAGAAAATCCCTTGGATCTCGGCGGCGGGACAAGCGGCAAGGGCGTGGGTGGTGGAACCGTGCACTACACCATGATGTCGCTCCGGATGCATTCGTCCGATTTTAAGACCCGAACAATTGACGGCGTCGGCGTTGACTGGCCGATAGACTACGATGATTTAGAAAAACACTATCTGGAAATTGAAGAAGGCTTGCCGGTTTCCGGTCCGGATGATTTTCCCTGGGTCGAGCGATCCAAAGGCTATCCGATGCGCGCTCATCGCCAAAGCTGTATGGATGCAAGATTCAAACTGGGCGCTGAGAAACTTGATATTCGCGTCGCGTCCTGCCCTTTGGCCTGCATAACCGAACCTCTCACCGGCAGGCAGCCCTGCATCAACCGGGGTTTCTGCGAGCAGGGGTGCAAACCGAAAGCCAAGTCCTCAACTTTGATTACTTATATTCCGAGAGGCATAAAAGCCGGAGGCCAAGTGATCAGCGAGGCGATGGTAACCAGGATAAATTTGGATGAAACAGGAAAAAAGGCAAAAAGCCTTGTTTATATAAAAAATGGGAAAGAACACGAGCTGAATTGTGAAATTCTAATTTTAAGCGCTTTTGCGATCGAAACTCCGCGATTGCTCCTGAACAATAAAAGCAAAAAGCATCCGCAAGGACTGGCCAATTCATCCGGAATTGTCGGAAAATATCTGATGTGCCACACCGATCATGTGGTTTACGCGAAATTCAAAGATCCGCTGTATGTTTATCACAATCCTCCAGTGACCAGCCTGACGCAAGATTTTTACGAAACGGATCCAGTCAATAATTTTGCGCGCGGTTATACGCTTGCTCCGTATTCCGGCCGTCCGATCAGCTTTGCTCTTCTGGCGGCCAGCGCCCGGAATGATCTTTGGGGGCAGAAATTATTGGATTTTATGCGGGAATATAACTTCTGGCTGCAGCTGGGAATGATCGGCGAAGTGTTGCCTCAAGAAAATAACCGGGTGGAACTCAGTTCGGAAAAAGATGAATTCGGGCTGCCAATTCCAGCAGCAACATTTTCAATGGGCGATAACGAGAAGAAAATGATTGAAGTCGGCTATCAAAAAATGGAAGCTATCATGCGGGCGGCGGGAGCCATTGAAATGTTCCGGGCTCCACTCTTTGTTCATCTGATGGGAACCACTAGAATGGGAAATGATCCAAAAAAATCGGTCGTTGATAAAAATCTTAAAGCGCATGATCTTGATAATCTGTATATTTGCGGAAACTCGGTTTTTCCAACGAGCGGAGCGGTGAACCCAACCTTGACAACGCAGGCTTTGGCTGCTAGGCTAGCAAGTCATCTTACAGAAAAATTCAAATAAAAAAGCACATTAAAAAGGAGGTGTATCGTGGAAAGGACCCGGCGGATAGTTTTAACATGTCCCGGCATATTCACCGAGGAACTGCTTACTTATTTAAACTCTAACTACGAACTTGTTTCGGTTGGATGTTCGATGAGCGAGGAAGGAAGTGTTGAGGTTCTCAAAAACTCCGACATTCTTATTATGGGCGGGAATGAAGTAATAACCCCGTATGTTTTGGAGAATATTCCGCAGAAGCTCCAGTTTATTTTTGCCGGAATCCAGGCCAGCACGGCTTTCCCAGGCACATGGGAAGAAGTGCGGGGCAGGGTTTTTGCAACGGGAGGAGGCCAGGAGGCAGTAGCGCAAACGACTCTTCAGCAACTCACTTTTTATAACCCTCTTCGGTTGCAGGGAGTGATGGCCAAAAACAAGGAGATTTCGATTCACAGGGACGCAATTCTCGGAAATCAGACGCTTCTCATTGTCGGAGCTGGCACCATCGGCGGGCGCGTTATGGAGCTGGCAAAAGGCAGGTTCAAGGAAATTGTGTATGCGGGCGGAAAAGGCGAGAAGCGGGAACTTCGCGAATCAGGATTCGGATACATTGCCGATTTAAGGGAAGCCTTTGAAATCGCAGATGCGGCATCGATCCATTCGGTGCTCATTCCCGCCACGGAAAAGTCCATCACGATAAAACAGCTTGCGAAAATGCCGAGAAACGGGTTTTTGCTCAATAACGCCCGCTCAGGGATTATTGCGCCTGAGGATCTTAAAGTGGTTCTGTACAATCGTCCGGATATGCAGGTCATCTTCGATGAGTTCTATGTTAATGGAGAGGAATTCCGAAAAACGATGAATGAATCAACGCCGAATATCTACCAGAAAATTATCGGATTCAGGAATTTCTGCTATACCGGACACACTGCCAATCAGGGAGAGCTGACAAGGCGGGAATATTCCGCTGGAGTCATGAG
>PFVN01000099.1 GCA_002790635.1 Candidatus Moranbacteria bacterium CG_4_9_14_3_um_filter_42_9 | reverse complement strand
TGCAAAAAGTCTAGTTCGACCGGTGTTTCCCGCCCGAATATGGAAACTAACACCTTGATTTTACCCTTCTCTTCATCAACATTATCCACTTTTCCATCAAAATCCTTGAAGGGTCCGTCAATTATCTTGACTGAGTCTCCTGGTTTGACATCAATTTTGTATTTGGGCTCAGCCATGCCCATTCTTTTCTTGAGCGCTTCAATTTCGGCCGGATCAACGGGAGTCGGAGTTGTTCCAAGTCCGATAAAGCCCGTAACATTGGGGGTGTTGCGGACTACATACCAGGAAGCATCAGTAACTACCATTTCCACTAGGACGTATCCGGGATATATTTTTTCTTCCACCACATTTCTTTTGCCGCTTTTTATCTTGATCTTTTTTTCTATCGGAACCATCACGTCAAAAATAACGTCCTGCATATCCATTGATTCAATTCTTTGCCGCAAGTTTCTGGCGACATTATCCTCATAGCCTGAATAGGTGTGGATCACGTACCAGGCGCGCCCGTGATGCTGCGTTTGTTTGGCCATTTTATTTTATTACAAATGTTTTTAATAGATATTCAAAAAAATAATCCAGACCGCCAAGAAAAATTGCAACTGCGATACTGATGCCAATCACAATCAACGTGTAATTAATAGTTTGGTTTTTTGACGGCCAATTGACTTTCAAAAGCTCAGCTTTAGCCTCCTTCAAAAATTGGATTGCTTTATTCATTTTAATGGGTTTTTTAAAAAGCCTTTGCGGGCTTTTCTATGTATTAATGTTATATAATATCGAAACTCTTGTCAAGTCCGTTTTTTCGTGTATACTAAGCTCTAGTTATTAAAAAATTGGGCTCTTAGCTTGGTTCCCACCAGAGGACGGGCAGGGTCCGGACGCCAGAGTCTTATTAAAACTTGAGCTCCGAATGAAAAATGGGCCCGTAGCTTAGTTGGTAGAGCGTCTGTTTTGCACACAGAAGGTCAGCGGTTCGAATCCGCTCGGGTCCACTGGAAAATAAGGGCGTATAGCTCAGTTGGTTAGAGCGCGTCACTGATAATGACGAGGTCTCAAGTTCGAATCTTGATACGCCCACCATTAAAAAAACTTCTATAGGCGTTTTTTTGGTTTGGTTATATAATGAAAATGTAAACGAATGAAACAAAAAAATGAATCAAAAAATCGACACTAAATTAGGCACGGCGATTATTATCATATTCGCGATTACGGTAGGGGCGTTGGTGTGGAAGTATGAAAATAATAAAAACGCCGGTGTGAATGATGGGACCAATATTCCGAAAATTTTAAATACGAATAATCATTATTCAAATAACGACTATGGATTTTCGCTGGATTTACCAAATTCTACGGATAAATATATCATTCAAGTCTCGCCGAACACAATTGGAAAAATTTCTTTCTTATTGCCAGTAACAAACCAGATCTATACAACAAGATATACTGGACATACATGGGCAGATACTTTTAATATTTTAGCTTATCCAAAAATAAAAATTGATGAAATAAAAAAGGATTGTGAGCAAGATTCATCTCAAAATAAACCTTATTATAAATGTACTTTAATTAACAGCGAGCCAATTGCAGAAAATAACACGTATTCTTTCTACTACCTCAAGGGAGGAACGGAATATCCAAACGTTCCTCTGGCATTTGAGTCTAATATTTACTCAGAGTCCGAGAATGCCCTGAAAACATTCAAAGTTTTTCCTGCATTACTTAGTTTCGATGAAAATGCCTGGCGAGTTTATAAGGATAATAAATTGGGATTACAAACTGAATATCCAAATGACTGGTACCTGAACTTTCGCATTCCAACGTTAGACAATCAGAATGTCAATATCGGTGGCATTCATGGTCCAATCGGCTCCATAGGATTCGATAACAATTATATTAATAACAGCCAAAATTCAATAGAACAAAATATTGAATTTATTAATAACAATAGAAAAATAAAACTTTCGAATCCAATTTTTAAAAAGATAAACATTTATGGTGGCTATGTATTTTTTAACCCATCGAAAAAAAATAACATGCCATTAGAACGCCAGTTCTTTATTGTTGGAGATAGGGTTATTCTTAACGGAACTTTCCAATCGAATATAATAAACCAACAAAAAACAGATAAAGTTATTGAGATACTTTCACGTTTTAAATTTTTTCAGCAATAATTCTTCTTAATATCTATATGAAAAGAGGGCTGAATCATTTGATTCAGCCCTCTAGCATTATCGGTGTAATAACCGATTAGTTCTGAGGTGTGCAATAGATGTAGCCTGAAATATCAGAACGACTACGATACACCCAATGATTTCGGATCTGAAAGTCATATGGGTCAGACCAGTTTGAGTCTTGAATCCATACATAAGTTTCGTCAAAATCAGTAACTATTCCGACATGACCGTATTCCAGAGAGCTATTATTAAGTACGACTATGGCGGAGACTGCCGGTTCAGAGCCAGTCGCGTAGCCATTATCAATTGCCTCCTGCCACCATTGGTATGCATGGCCAGAAAAGTTAATGCCTGTTTCATTGTTTACGTAATCGGTACACCATCCACCAGTGCCTGATGTTTGATAGAAATTTCCCGCCGCATTTCGGAATGTTCTGAAGAACTTCGCCGTCAATGTCTTTGTGCTGTCCATGGTTACCGTCAATGGATTAGTGGTAATGCATGTGGTTCCGTTATCCCAGTAGGCGAAAGCCCAGTCAGCCGACGGTGTCGCCGTGAGGTCCACATCCCCGGAAAAATAACCAGTACAGGTGCCATTAGAACAGGAAAAATTTGACGCCGGGTCGCTCGTCACCGTTCCGCCCGCTTGAGGATCAAGAGCAACGGTAAGCTGAACAGCCGGTTGCAAATTCGCAGAAAAATAGATTGAGGTATGCGGCACATTCCAGATATCCCTGGTTGTTTGAATGTGGTTGTTGTCCCAGGGATAAGCGCCGGCGAATGTCATGTAGTCATCAGTTCCTGGATTGTCGGAGCAACTCGCTGAATCACCCGGGTTACAATACCGCGAAAGATAGTTGTAATTGCCACTATTCTGCGTGACCCACAAAGTGCCGTAAAGTCCGTAAAAATAGACTAGGGCTTCCGGGGACAGATTTTCGAAATAAGTAACAGTGCATGTTCCATTGGCCTGACAAGTACCAATCACCTCGGTGTAAGTATGTCCGTTAATTATGTATGGCAAAGACTGAATAATTGGTGGTCCGTTATATGCAAAAGCATTTGTGGCGAAACTGAAGAGCCCGAGAAACATAATTACAACTAATAACCTTTTCATTTCTTCTCCTTTTGTGTTTCAGTTTAAAACAGGTCTGATATTAACTGCTTCCAAAACTACCTCGTGCTACTAAGTTTTTCACCTCCTTTCTTAGTTATTTGATTGTTAAGGTACAAAGCTTGAATATATACATAAACAGCGAAATTGTTCATTATTCATTCAGGATAGGTTTTTCACCGCCTCCTTAAATTTATTTCCCCTATCAAACTCATTGGTAAAAAGACCGAAGCTGGCCGCACCAGGCGATAGCAGAACCACATCGCCCGCTTCTGCGGCAACTTTAGCCAGCTCAACAGCCTTCTCCATCGTTTCAACTACCGTGAATTTTTTGTAATTTTCACTATCCGGATCAATTTTCTTTGTCTCGACAATAATTTTATCAGTCGCCACACCCTTGAAAAACACCACACCCTTGACTTTTTCGTGAATGGCGCGCGCCAAAGGCGCTATATCCAGATTTTTATCTGCTCCTCCACAAATTAGAATGATTGGCTCCTCAAAAGAATTAATGCCGAAAACCGCGCTTTCAGGCATTGTGGCTGCTGTATCATTGTAATATTTCACTCCCCCAAATTCACTTACGAACTCGAGACGATGCGGGAGACCCTTAAATGCCAGGATGGCTCTGCGAATATCTTCCAGGCCAGCGCCCATCGCATAGCCCGCTCCGATCGCGGCCAGAATGTTTCCCAAATTATGCCCGCCTCTGATCTTTATTTCCTTTATCTCTAAAACTTTTTTTTCATCTATCCCATTGTTCAAATAAATAACTCCTTGATCGACAAAAACTGATCGGCCGCGCGAAATTCTATTTTTGGAATATTTTATTATTTGTGATTTTATTTCGGGTTCTAACTTATTCAAAATTTCATCATCCCAATTAATAACGCAATAATCCTGAGCTGTTTGATTTAAATAGATATGTTTCTTGTCATTAATATAGGCCTCTGTGTTTTTATAATAATTCAAATGATCCGGGTAGATATTGGTCAAAACTGCGACCCGGGGGCTCAATTTATATCTTCCGAGTGCGGACAGTCTCCAGCTGGAAAGTTCAAAAATAACCACTTCATCGGCTTTTATTTCTTTCAATTTGTCCAAAACTGATATCTGCCCAATTCCTGTTTTTATCGGATTCTTTCCGGCATTTTTTAAGATTTCATAAATCAAAACGGAAACGGTAGTTTTTCCCTTCGTACCTGTAACGCCAACGATCGAATTTCTGCAAAACTTGAAAAAAAGACTGGAATCTATTTCAACCGGAATATTTTTTTCCAGGGCTAATTTTATATACTTATTGCTCCAGGGGGCCGCCGGAGTTTTTATCACCATATCAGTATTGGTAAAATCTTCCGGGCGATGCTGGCCCAAAATATAAGTGATATTTTTTAGATCTTTTATTTTTTCTAAAGAGGGTTGCAGATCCTCTTTTGGCTTTATATCCGTTACAGTTATTCTGGCTCCAGCCCCATGAAAAAAGCGGACAGTTCCAATGCCGCCACCGTGAAGTCCCAGCCCCATAATCGTAACTTTTTTGCCTTTTAGCTCTTCGAGTTTCAACCCGTTAGAATTTTTTAATCGTTATATAGAAAATCCAAACATAATTATGATTAGCGTATTTCACTATCAACATAAGTCTGTAGTTGAAAAAATTCTAACGGGTTGAAACCCTATCGGATTAATATTCTCCCACTCTTTCCGCCGCTGAAAACGCCCTCATTTAAAATAACCTCGCCATTCACTAAAACAAATTCAATCCCCCGGCTATATTGATATGGATTTTCCGTCGTAGCTAAATCCGTTAATTTATCCCGATTGATAATCACGATATCAGCAAAATTCTTTTCTTTTATCTCTCCCCTTTTTTTGATTCCGAACTTTTGGGCGGGAATACCGGTCATTTTTCGGATAGCTGCTTCCCAGCTGATAATTCTTTTGCCGAGAACATATTGGGATATAATCCGCGGAAAAGTTCCAAAGCTTCTGGGATGGATGACTTCTCCGGTTTTTGAATGCTCAATGCTGTAACCCGCTCCATTGGTGGAAATAATGGATAATGGATGAGCCACCGCTTTTTCAACATTTTCTTCACTTAAGCTTTCGATGGAAGTTATAACTCGGCCTTCAGAGGCAATCAATACATCAATTACGGTGTCCTCCACTGATTTTTCCTGTGATTTGGCTATATCTAAAATTTTTCTCCGGCTCAATATCTTGTTAAGAGAAGAAATGGCAATTTCAACCTTGGAATAATCAAAACCAGATTCTTTCATTTCGGAAATAACCTTAACCCTAATGGAAGGATCTTTTAGCCGGTTAATCATCATTTTTTTGCCGCCAGATGATACCCATTCCGGTAGAAGAGTATACAGAACAGTTCCGGTATTGGTATAAGGAAAAACATCAAAAGTTACATCGACGCCCCGCTCATAGGCCTTTTCAATCGCGGCTAGTGCGGACTCAAATAAGCTCCAATTTGCTTCTTCCATTACCTTGAGATGCGATATGTGAAGTTTTACGCCAGATTCTTCCGCGATTTTCAGCGCCTCTTCAACCGCTTCCAAAAATTGTTCCCTTTCATTTCTGATATGGGTCGTGTAAATGCCGTTGAATTTTCTGACGGTTTTGGCCAGAGCTACCAATTCTTCCGTAGAGGCCAGTCGCGCATGAGTATACACCAGACCGGTTGACATCCCGATGCCCCCATCCCGTAAAGAACTATCTAACATTTTATCCACATATCCAAGTTCCTTGGGGGTCAAATTTCGCATTTCATTTTTTATTATTCCGCGACGCAGCGTTCCATGACCGATAAGCGTCGCAAAATTCACCGACAAGCCTATTTGCTCAATGGCTTCAAAAAGCTCCTCAATGCTCAACCAGTTTAAATTAACCCGTTTTATATTGACCCATTTTTGAATAGATTCAATAGCCTCTGGATCTGCCAGTGGCGCCAGTGACGAGCCGCAATTTCCTCCGACGATTGTAGTAACTCCCTGATAAACAAGACTTTCTAAATTCGCATTGGTAAATAGTTGCCAATACGTATCGCTGTGATTATTTACATCGATTATGCCGGGACAAATCAGAAGATTCTCGGCATTAATTTCAATTTCGCTCTTTTCGTTGTGAAGCTCTCCGATGGCCGCAATTCTGTCCTCTTTAATGCCAATGTCCGCTTTATACATCGGCTTTCCAGTTCCGTCGATTATTGTTCCATTTTTTATTATTATTTTGAACATAGTTTACTTATTTTTTACTGATGTATTCCGCCATTTCGACCAGGCGGTTGGAATATCCCCACTCGTTGTCATACCAACCGACAACCTTTACCAAGTTTTCACTGACCATGGTAAGTGCTAAATCAACAATTGCAGAGTTGGTGTTGCCCTTAAAGTCCATGGAGACCAGGGGTTGTTCTTCCACGCTCATAATGCCACGCAGCCCGTTTTGCGCTGATTCCTTAAAAGCACCGTTTATTTCTTCAATCGTTGGATTTTTTTTAACTGTGCAGATAAAATCTACAATGGAAACAACGGGCGTCGGCACGCGCAGCGATATTCCATCCAGTTTTCCGTCCAGATTTTTCAAAACTTTTCCGATGGTTTTAGCCGCTCCAGTAGTCGTTGGGATAATATTCAATGCCGCGGCGCGCGCTCGACGCAGATCCCGATGTGGAAGGTCTTGCAGGCGCTGATCATTGGTATAGGAATGGGTAGTGGTCATAAATCCTCTTTCTACCTCAAAGTTTTCGTCCAGAACCTTGACCATCGGCGCCAGACAGTTGGTCGTGCATGAACCGTTGGAAATTATCTGATCCCGCGCCGGATCGTATTCATGCTCGTTGACTCCTAAAAGATAGACCGGGATATCTCCCTTGGGCGGTGCTGACAAAATTACTCTTTTGGCTCCGGCTTCCAGATGTTTTCCGGCCGATTCCTTGTCTTCAAAGACTCCCGTGCACTCAAGGACTATATCCACACCTAGCTCTCTCCAGGGCAATTTCACCGGATCGGGTTCGCTTAAATATTTGATCCGCGTCCCATCAATCACTAGTTCCGACTTTTCTGAATCAATGGTCACTTCCTTATCGTAGCACCCATAGGAAGAATCATATTTTAAAAGATGAGCAGCCGTTTTTATGTCAGTCAAGTCATTGATGGCAACTATTTCCAGTTCTTCTTTTTCAAAAGCGATT
>PFVN01000050.1 GCA_002790635.1 Candidatus Moranbacteria bacterium CG_4_9_14_3_um_filter_42_9 | reverse complement strand
TTATAATTTTGAAAGAATCCATCTAACGCTTAACGGTCTTACTCCTCAAGAAAAACTACTCCAATATGTAACCCTTGACTGTTAACTATACATCAATTGACTTAATTAATTAAAAGCTATAACATTATGGAAATCCAAAAAGAGGAGGGACCGAAGATGGAAATCGAAAAAATTGCCCGGCAAAACTTTGCCCGGTGGGCGGAAGCTCTTTTAGCAAAAGATGCGAAAAAGGCGGCTGAACTATATGTCGAAGGGAACACCTTCTTGCCGACAATGTCACCGGAATTTAAGCGGGGGAAAACTGAAGCAAAGGATTATTTCGAACATTTCTTGGAAGTCAATCCTAAAGGTGAAATCAAGGAGGAAGAAGTCCAGGTGTTGGGTGAAAAAGCGTATATTCATTCTGGAATGTATAATTTTGAAGTTGACCAGGATGGAAAGCGGTCCGTCATAGAGGCCAGATTTACCTTTGTTTGGGAAAAAGATGCAAGCGGAAAATGGAAAATCGTCCATCATCATTCTTCGCAGAAGCCGAAGGCATAGCAAATCAGTAGCACTGAAGCACGGAGGGGTCTCAAAAGACTCCTCTTATTTTTTCCCTAAATAAGTGGTATTATAAACTTGTAACAAATAAGCAAAAAAATGTTATGCCCAGCACCAAAAAAATAATAATTGGATCAGTTATCTTTCTCATCTTGCTAGCGGCCTTGCTGACAGTGCTCGGCAGCAGCACACTGGGTCCGAAAAGCACTACTTTCGAGAGCGTCAATCGGGGCGGAATTTCGACGCCTCTGTCTGGTGTATCCGACAGCATGACCTTGGAAGCGGGCCTTCCAAGCAGTCGGAATTTAAGCAAAAACATATCAGAAAGCGTTCCCTCGGTTGGTTCTGAAATTGCTTCCGGTCAAGATATCCCCGATAAAAAAGTCATCAAAAACGGGAACCTGACCTTGAAAGTGGATAATGCCGACAAGTCGGCAGAAAAAATATCGCAAATTACCAAAGACAATGGCGGCGAAGTATTTTTCTCTAATTTTTATGAAACTCCCAGAAATATAAAAAGCGGCAGCATTACAGTTAAGGTACCGGTGGCTAATTTTGAAAAGACATTCGCGGAGCTCAAAAAAGTCGCGACGCTGGTGGTTCAAGAATCGACGAGTGGTCAGGATGTGACAGAAGAATACACCGATCTGCAAGCGCAACTAAAAAACAAACAAGCAGAGGAGGCGCAATTCGTGCAAATTCTGGGCCAAGCGCAGAAGATACAGGATATTCTGGATGTTACGCGCGAGCTTTCAAGAGTGAGAGGGGAGATAGAAATGCTCCAGGGCAGGATAAAATTTCTGAATTCCCAGACCGACATGGCCAGTATTTCCATAAGCCTGTCCGAAGATGCTGAAATAGCCATGATCGATTCCTGGCGGCCATGGCAAGTGGTGAAGAATTCGATCAACGCCTTGATCAAAAAAGCGCAAGGATTTGTGGATTTTGTCATCGTGCTGGTGATAACCGCCATACCGCTCATTTTTCTCTATGCCCTTCTCTTTTATGTGCTGTATAGAATAGGGAAAAAGATATATCTTAAGATAAAGGAGAAACAGCAAAATCCTCAATAGAAACTGCAATGAAGCCCCCGCTAGCTCGGGGGCTTTTTGAATTGACGCAGGAATTGAAAAAAAGCGAAAAATAAGCTAGAGTAAAGCAGTATTAAACAAATGTATGGACAAGTATAATCCGCAAAAAATAGAGCCGAAATGGCAGGAAATCTGGAAAAAAAACCCTGATATTTATATTGCCAAGGAAGACTCAGATCAAGAAAAAAAGTATATTTTGGACATGTTTCCTTACCCGTCCGGAGAGGGCCTACATGTGGGACACGTCGAGTCCTATACGGCGACAGACATAATTTCCAGATTTTTGAGGATGAATGGGAAAAATGTGCTCCATCCGCAGGGCTGGGATGCTTTCGGGTTGCCGGCGGAAAACTATGCCATAAAAACCAAGATCCATCCGGCGGAAACAACCAAAAAATCCATCGCCACTTTTAAGGGCCAGATGAATAAGATGGGATTTTCGTATGATTGGTTCCGCGAAGTCAATTCTTCCGACCCGGAATATTATAAATGGACACAATGGTTTTTCCTGCTTCTTTATAAAAATGGACTAGCTTACAAAAAGAAGGCTAAAGCCAATTGGTGTCCGTCCTGCCAGACCGTTCTGGCCAATGAGCAGGTGGTCAATGGAAAATGCGAAAGATGCGGAACGGAAGTTATTCAGAAAGATTTGGAGCAGTGGTTTTTAAAAATTACGGATTTTATTGAAAATAAGGGAAAGACATCGGGTCTTATTTCTGGTCTGGATAAAATTGATTGGCCGGATTCAACCAAAGCGGCGCAGAAAAATTGGATCGGCAGGAGCGAAGGCACTCAATTTAAAATGCCAATAACGGGCAGCGATTTATTCATTGAAGTTTATACCACGCGACTGGATACGGCATTCGGGATAACCTATGCCGTAGTAGCTCCGGAACATCCGATCGTATCTGAATTAAAAGAAAAAATATCCAACTGGAAAGAAGTAGAAAAATATCTTGAAGATGCTAAGAAAAAAACCGACCTAGAAAGAATGGAAGCGAAAGTTAAAACTGGCGTGAAACTCCAAGGAATTAAAGTTGTAAATCCGTTTAATAATGAAGAAGTGCCGCTATTCGTTGCTGATTATGTCTTGAGTCACTATGGCACCGGCGCGGTCATGGCAGTCCCGGCCCACGACGAACGCGATTTTGAATTTGCGAAAAGATACAATTTACCGATGAAGATAGTTATTGAACCTTGTTTTAATCAGTTAACAGAACCGGGAAAAATTAAAGATGGTGAGCCTTTTGAAGAAAGAGATGCGTTGGCAATGGTGGTTAAGCATTGGGAGAAAGATGAATATATAGGGCTTAAATGGAAGAAAGTGGCATGGCAAACATTAATAACCGGAGGAGTAGAAAATGACAAAAATGCTGAAGAGGCAGCCAGGAGAGAGGTTTTGGAAGAGACCGGATACAAGAATCTAAGATTAATCAAGGAGTTGCCGATGGTGCACAGCAAGTTTTATCATGTGCCTAAAAAAGTAAATCGGTTTGCTCATTTCCATGTATTTTATTTCGAATTAGAAAACGGGGAGAAACAAGAAATTTCCAAAGAAGAACAGGAAAATCACGAAGTGGCTTGGGTGAAAAAAGACAAAATGGAACAATTTTTTACGGCTGAATCGCATAAATATATTTGGCAAACGTTAGATAAGTCAGAAACTGCGTATACTGATGACGGAGTTTTGAATAATTCTAAAGAATATAATTTCCTAACTTCTGCTGAAGCTCGGAAAAAAATTACCGCGTGGCTGGAAAAAAACAAACTGGGAGAAAGAAAAATAAATTACAAAATTCGCGATTGGCTGGTTTCCCGGCAGAGATACTGGGGCGCCCCCATCCCGATAATTTATTGCGAAAAATGCGGAACGGTGCCAGTTCCGGAAAAAGACCTACCGGTAATGCTACCGACAGATGTTGATTTCAAGCCGACCGGAGAATCGCCGCTTAAATACTCCAAGAAATTCCAAGATGTAAAATGTTCCAAATGCGACGGAAAAGCACGGAGAGAATCTGACACCATGGATACCTTTGTCTGTTCCTCCTGGTATTATTTCCGCTATGCCGATCCGAAAAACGCAGAAGAATTCGCTTCCAAAAAACAAATCAAAAAATGGCTACCAGTAGATTTGTATGTCGGGGGCGCGGAGCATTCCGTGCTGCATCTTTTGTATTCTCGGTTTTTCACCAAAGTTTTGCACAACCTGGGTTATATTGATTTTGACGAACCATTTTTGAAACTTCGTCACCAGGGAATAATTTTGGCAGAAGACGGGCGGAAGATGTCAAAATCATTGGGCAATGTCATCAATCCTGACGATATCGTGAATGAATTCGGCGCTGATTCTCTGCGGCTATTTGAGATGTTCATGGGACCATTGGAAGATATGAAGCCATGGCAGACGAATGGAATTGTTGGGGTTTATAGGTTTCTCGAAAAAGTTTGGAGGATACGGACTGAACATATAATAGAAGATGCAAAAAAGATTCAATCCGGCTCGGTCAGTTTCGCATTGCGACATGATAATTTAAAAGAAAGACAACAAGAGGCGGCAAAACAGGAAGTCGCATATATTAATACACTTCTTCATAAGACTATAAAAAGGGTTACTGAAAATATAAACAATTTAGCATTTAATACTGCTATCTCTCAGATGATGATTTTTGTTAACGAGGCAAGCAGAGTTGAGCTAAGCCAAGAAAAATTTGAAAAATTTTTAATTATCCTTTCTTCTTTCGCTCCTCACATCTCCGAAGAACTTTGGGAAAAACTGGGGCACAAGGAATCAATATTTCTCGAATCGTGGCCGAAATATGATCCAAAACTAATTAAAGACGAAGAAATTGAGCTGGTTATTCAAGTTAACGGAAAACTCCGCGACAGGATAAAAGTCGCGGCGGACATAAGCGAGGAAGAGGCGAAAAAAACAGCCACGGAAAGCGAAAAGGTGAAAAACTTCATTGCGGGAAAAGAAATAAAAAAAATAATTTTTGTGAAAGGAAAACTAATCAATATCGTCTTATAAAACTTATGCAAATTGTCATTCTGGCGGCGGGCAACGGCAAAAGAATGGGGCAGCTTACTAAAAAAGTTCCCAAGCCGATGTTGAAAATTAAAGGCAAGCCGCTCTTGGAACATAAGATAAACGCTTTACCGAAAGAAATTGACGAAGTGATACTTGTTATTGGCTATCAAGGAGGCCAGATAATGAATTATTTCAAAAAAAGTTTTGGCGGCAGAAAAATCCAATATTTTTTTCAAAAAGAACTTAACGGAACGGGTGGAGCGCTCTATCTGGTGAAGAGCGTACTGGATGAAAGATTTTTGGTGATGATGGGGGATGATCTTTATCACAAAAGGGATGTGCGAAAAATAATGAAGTATGAACTGGCGGTTTTGGCTCACGCGGTGGATGATCCCGGAAATTTTGGGGTGCTCAAAGCTAATCGGAAAGGTTATCTGGTTGATATCGTGGAACGTCCGAAAAATTCAAAAAATAATCTGGTCAACGCGGCTCTCTATTCATTAACCCGTGAATTTTTTGAATATGAGCCAGTGTCGATCGGTCAGGGAGAATTTGGTTTGCCTCAGACACTGGTTAAGATGACCGATAAGCATAAGGTAAAGGTCGAAAAAGCTACGCTGTGGCACCCAATCGGATTTCCCGAAGATCTGGAGAAAGCCGAAAAAATAATTCATAAATTTTTCTAATAACACGCGATTTATTATGGACATCAAAGAGTTAGAGAAACTGCTCGAGCTTCGCGGCGAACCTAAGTTTCGCCTGGAGCAGATAAAAAAGGCCATCTTCCAAGACGGCGTTTTTTCTTTTGCGGAAATTTCCACAATCTCCAAAGGATTACGAGAAGCACTGGACGAAGAAATTAAAATATTATCTTTTGTTCCGAAAAAAGTCCTGCAGGCGCAAGACGGACAATCGATCAAGGCGTTACTGGAGCTTACGGACGGAAATTTAATTGAAACGGTTCTGATTTCTCCGAAACCCGGCTTTTGGTCGGCTTGCATATCTTGCCAAGTCGGCTGCGCTATGGGCTGTCGGTTTTGCGCCACCGGTAAAATTGGATTTATCCGTAATTTGACGGCCGAGGAAATCACCGACCAAATTTTGTTTTGGAGACAATACATCAAAAAAAATTTAAAATTTAAAATTAAAAATTTAAAATTAACGGACATCGTTTTTATGGGCATGGGTGAGCCGTTTCAAAATTGGCCGGAAGTCAGAAAAAGCCTCAAAGATCTCATTGATCCGAAACTTTTCGGATTCGGTTCAAGAAACATTTCTGTTTCCACTTCCGGAATAGGAGAAGGCATTGAGAATTTTGGAAAAGAATTCCCGCAGATCAATCTGGCCATCTCACTTCATTTTGCCAGCGACAAAAAGCGGAGCAATTTTATGCCAGTCAACAAGAAATATAACCTGGAAAATCTGAAAAAGGCTCTGCAAAAATATTTTGAAAATTCCAATCGGAAAGTTTTTATAGAATACATAATGCTTGACGGGATAAATGACTCAAGAGAGGATGCGTTGGAATTGGCTAATTTCCTGAAGTCAGTCGGTAAACTGCAGCTTCTGCATGTCAATCTGATCCGCTATAATACAACCTCAGAGAACCTAAAGCCGTCTTCGGGAAACGCGACGCAAAAATTCAGAAATTATCTTCTGCAAAATAATATCAATGTGACGATAAGAAAAAGCCTTGGTTCGGAAATCCAAGGCGCTTGTGGCCAGCTAGCAGGGAAATGATTACCTCCCCATAATTTGGAGAGCAATTTGTCGGGGACGGGAGCGGTCAAGTTCTACCGCGAAAACTCTTTGCCATTGACCGAGCTGAAGGTCGCTTCCTGTGATGTTCATCATAGTAGAAGTGGGCAAATGAATGGCTTTGTTATGGGAATGACCATTAGCGCATTCGCCGTCACACATATTGACAGTGCGAATTTCAAAATTATCGTGGGCGTATTTGTAGGTTCTGGGAGCCAGTTTTTCCAAGAGCTCCTTCATGTCGGCGATGAGCAAGGGTTCCGCTTCATTCACGATAACGGCCATGGTCGTATGCAGGCTTTGAATATTGATAACTCCATTAGTCACCCCAGCTTCTTTTATTTTT
>PFVN01000103.1:1415-6830 GCA_002790635.1 Candidatus Moranbacteria bacterium CG_4_9_14_3_um_filter_42_9 | reverse complement strand
AGATGTGGTTTGCTTATACTTGCTAAATAAATAAGTTCCAGTAAAAATTTAATATTTCATGGATCGACAATCTTTTTAACAGGCAGTGGAAGGTTGCCGGATCATGAGAACAGGAAGCTGTCCATGAGCACGATGCAGTCAAGCCTTTCTACCTCTATTAGCAAGTTGATCAAAAATACAGAGGTTGTATTTACTGACAACGCTAGAAAAATTCTAGAAAAGCGGTATCTTAGAAAAAACGAAAAAGGTGAGCTAGCCGAAACTGTTGAAGAAATGTTTGACCGAATTGCTTCCACTGTCGCAGAATCTGATCGCGAATACCGCGATGTCGAAGTCTCCAAAATCGAATTTTACAATCTGCTTTCAAGCAAGAAGTTTTTTCCCAACTCACCCACATTTACAGGCGCCGGAACGCCGCTAGGACAGCTTGCTGCGTGTTTTGTGCTGCCGATTGAGGACGATTTGGGACGCAGTCGTGACAGTATTTTTGAAACCCTTAGAGTAGCGGCATTGATACAACAAACAGGTGGTGGTAACGGCTTTTCTTTTTCTCGGTTGCGCCCAAGAGGTACAACTGTTACCAAAAGTATGGGAAAGGCTACGGGACCGGTTGGATTTTTGCAGGTTTACGATGCTGCCTTTGGCGAGGTTGCTCAGGGCGGTGTGCGACGTGGCGCAAACATGGCGGTGTTAAAAGTGGATCACCCGGATGTTCGTGACTTTATAAAGTGCAAAAGCCAAGAAGGCAAAGTTGCCAATTTTAATATTTCGATAGCGATTACGGATGAATTTATGGAGGCGGTGAAAAAAGACACCACCTACGATTTAATTGATCCGCACACGGGACAAATAAAAGAAAGTCCGCGTGCTAGAGAGATTTACGATTTAATAGTTGAGCACGCCTACAAAAATGGCGAACCGGGTGTTCTTTTTATCGATGCGGCAAACAAAACAAACCCAGTTCCGAATCGCTACACTTTGGAAGCCACAAACCCTTGCGGGGAGCAGTGGTTAGGACCTTATGAGAACTGCTGTTTGGGATCAATCAATTTGGCAATTCACACCGATTCTGAGGGCAAATTAGATTGGGAACAGTTAAAAGAAACAACTATAGCCTCTACGAGATTTTTGGATAATGTGGTAAGCGCGAATAAGTACGTTCCCGATGTCCCGGAACTTAGAGAAGCCGCTGAAGGAGCGAGGAGAATAGGCCTTGGAATCATGGGACTTGCAGATCTAATGTATGCCGCAGGCATAAGATACGGATCAGACGAAGGTCAAGAATTTGCCGCGCAAGTCACGGAGTTTATTAGATTTCATTCAATGAAAACGTCAATAGATTTAGCGCGAGAAAGAGGTCCGTTTAAATTTATCAAGGGAAGTATATACGATGCTGAGGCTTTAAAGTGGCAGGTACCTTCTCCGCTAAAACCGTACCGGAGAGACTTTGGTCGCCCGACGCTAAACTGGAACGAGGTTTTAGACGGTATAAAGATGTACGGGATAAGAAACGCCGCTCAAACCACCGTAGCGCCTACAGGAACTATCTCAACTGTTGCCGGAATCGAAGGGTATGGTTGTGAACCCGCATTTGCCCTAGCCTACACCAGGAATGTTTATCAAGCCGCCGGTGACCAGGAGAAGATGACGTTGACTTATGTAAGCCCGCTGTTTCAACAGGCTATAGACCGTGCAGACTTGGAGCCGGATGTTAAGCAGGAAATAATTCAGGAAGTGTTAAGATCAGGAAGCTGCCAACACATATCAAAACTCCTCGCAGAGATTAGAGACGTTTTTGTTGTTTCAGCCGACATAAAGCCCGAGGAGCATATTTTGATGCAGACTTCGATCCAGGCTTTTATTGATAACTCGATTTCCAAGACCTGTAACTTTCCGGAGGGTGCTTCAAAAGAGGACGTAGCCAAAGCTTATATGATGGGTTGGGAACTCGGGGCTAAAGGACTAACAGTCTATGTTACCGGTTCGCGCAAAGAAGTGGTACTAGAGACTAAAGATACAAAATCCAAAAAAGATACAGAAAAGACAGGTGAAATACCGGCGCACTCATTTGAACGCGGTTACAAGTTAAGTGGATCGACTTACAAAGTGCAAACCCCGCAAGGAAAAGCTTTTATCACTGTAAATAAGGACGAGCACAGTAAACCTGTTGAGGTTTTTATTAACGTGGGCAAAGCAGGTACTGATGTGGCCGCACTATCTGAAGCTTTGGGTAGACTAATATCAGGCTGGTTAATGGTATCCAGAGATTCAGAAAGAACCGCAAAAGAAATCATGACACAACTTGTGGGTATCGGCGGGGCAAAAGCGGTAGGCTTTGGTAAAAATCGAATAAGCTCGATCCCGGACGCCATCGCAAAGATCTTGGCCGAGGATATGGGTGTAGAAATACGAAACAATGGGCATACCGTAATTGAAAAAGGTAAGCCAAAAGTTTCCGTGTTCTCATACACCGATATGTGTCCCGACTGCGGTAATTCAACGTTAGTACAAGAAGAAGGTTGCTCTAAGTGCTATAATTGCGGCTACAGTGTCTGCTAAGATATATACCAAAAAAGGTGACAAAGGCGCATCAAGCACAATAAAACGCGTAGGTATACCAAAATACGAGGCGGTTTTTGAGGTGTTGGGCACTATCGACGAGCTAAACGCTACATTAGGTCTGCTACACCAAAGTAAGAAAATAAAGCTAAAGAAAGAAATTACTGCGTTACAGCGTGACTTATTTGAGTTTGGGGCGCTTTTTGCAAAAGAAACTCCTGGCAATGACGTAGTGCATTTTTTTGTTAAAAAGACTGAGGGTTTAGAACATAAAATTGATGTTATTGATGACAAAAACATCCGTTTAACTAACTTTATCTTGCCCGGACGAACAAAAGAAGCTGGATATTTACATCTTGCGCGTACAGTTTGCCGCAGACTTGAAAGGGTTTTGACTTTGTATCTGGACAAAGCCGGAAAAAAAGGCTTCGATGAGGCTTTGGCTTATACTAACCGTTTGTCTGACTATCTTTTTGTTTTAGCGCGTTTTCATAACAAAAGAGGCAAAGCGGATGTTAAGTGGATTAGCGTTAAATAAAGGCGTTTTTGACAATGAATAGTGCGGAGCATATACTGTCACTAAACCCATAATAAAGGAGACAGAAATGACGATTAGAACTGGTATCCCGGGGTGGGGGCGCAGTCCCAACGGGTCGCCGACCCGCGACTATCGCCAAAGCACCGGCTTTAAGGGGACGCCGTGGTATGGCCAAAGAAGTTCCGGCCCACCGACGCCTGTCAGTAGTGAGAAGTGTGAAGGCGGAGTGGTAGGAAACTCGGTGGGTGCTACCGGAAACATATACACAAAGGCGATCACCTGGTTTACCTTTGCGGCGTGTTTTCTGTTCGTGGTACTCCAGGCAGTGCAGCTGGTTTCCTATTATTTCTTCGACGCCCTGCTGTTTGGAACAGATTTGTGTGCATTCGCTTGGGTTGCGGGGGCAGCTTTGCTTTTCGCGCTAAGCTTTGTGGAGCAAGAAGGGGGATTCTAATTTGGTAAGGCCAGGGAGCCGCGTAGTTTTTTACGCGGCTTTTCTTTTTCCCTTTGAAACCGCGTAATCTACCTGTTACAATCAAAAAGCTATGACCAGCTTTAAAAATCCCAAAAATAAAACAATTCAGCAGTTGGAAGACGAGGTAATAGCATTTTGGAAAGCTAACAAAATCTTTGAGAAATCTGTTGAGCAGCGTTCCAAGGACAATTTATATGTTTTTTACGACGGCCCCCCGTTTATTTCAGGACTTCCTCACTACGGGCATCTTCTAGGTTCCATTGCAAAAGACGTGATACCGCGTTATCAGGCTATGAAAGGTAAACGAGTTGAACGCGTTTGGGGCTGGGATGCCCATGGTTTGACGGTTGAAAACAAAGTACAAAAGAAATTAGGCATTAAAAATAGACGTGACATCGAAACCTACGGTTTAGAAAAATTTATCCAGGAATGCTACAAATATACTTCCGAAGTCTCCGCTGAGTGGCAGTGGTACGTAGATAAAATCGGTCGCTGGGTTGACATGGAACATGCGTACAAGACTATTGACCAGAATTACATGGAAAGTGTGATGTGGGCGTTTAAGCAGCTCTACGATAAAGGTTTGATTTATGAGGGCGTGCGCACCTCGTTGTTTTGTCCGACATGCGGGACTCCGGTTTCAAACTTTGAGATCGCGATGGACAATTCGTATAAAGACTACGAAGATCCGGCAATTACCGTGGCGTTTAATGTTACAAGCGAGGGTAAGTTTAAAGGTGTTAATTTGTTGGCGTGGACTACAACCCCATGGACAATACCTTCTAATCGAGGTTTAGTTGTTGACGAGACTGCCGAATACGTGGAAGTGGAAACCACCGACAAACGGTACATTGCCGCGAAAGCCCGAGCGAACGTGGTTTTTTCCGGACTAGAGCACAAAATCATCGCCACTTTTTTGGGCAAAGAACTGGTCGGACTTTCCTACGCACCGATTTACGATTTCTACGCCGGTAACGATAAAGACTTCCATGTTTATTCTTATCCCGGGATGGTCAATATGGACGATGGCACGGGAATTGTACATTCGGCACCGGGGTTTGGGGAAATAGACACCGAGATGGGCAATGCTGTCGGATTAACCCTAATGTTTTCAATAGACGACGAGGGTAAGTTTAAGCAAGGAGAGGCCGGAGAAAACCCTTTTGCCGGCATGTACTATTCTAAAGTTAACCCTGTAATCATTGAAGATTTACAACAAAAAGATGCTCTATTTAAAAACGAAAAGATAATTCACCGAATTCCTTTTCATGACCGTTGCGAGACGCTATTAATTCAAAAAGCTCAAAGTTCTTGGTTTGTAAGCGTTTCTAAATTAAAAACACAATTAATAGAAAACAATAAGGATATCAATTGGGTACCAAAACACCTTAAAGAAGGTCGCTTTAAAATTGGCGTCGAACAAGCTCCTGATTGGTGTATTTCTCGCAGCAGGTTTTGGGCAACCCCCATGCCTGTTTGGAAGAGCGAAGACGGCGATTTAATTGTTTCGGGTTCAGTAGCCGAAATAGAGCAACTATCGGGACAAAAAGTAATCGATCTTCACCGCCCTTACATAGACAACATTACTATCACTAAAAATGAGAAAATTTATAAAAGAGTGCCCGATGTCTTGGATTCGTGGTTTGAAGCAGGCTCAATGCCTTACGCGCAAATTCACTATCCGTTTGAAAATCAGGCAAAGTTTGAGAAAAACTTCCCCGGTGATTACATCGTTGAGTATATCGCGCAGGTAAGGGCGTGGTTTTATGTTATGCACGTCCTATCTACGGCGTTGTTTGAAAAGAACTCTTTTAAGAACGTTGTATCCACGGGAGTGATGGCA
>PFVN01000103.1:690-1283 GCA_002790635.1 Candidatus Moranbacteria bacterium CG_4_9_14_3_um_filter_42_9 | reverse complement strand
AACTTTGATAACGAGGAATTAAAGACAAAACTTAAAAACGTAATAAATCCGCTTTGGAATTCCGCTAAGTTTTTCTTGATGTACGCTTCTGAGCAAAAATGGGATCCCAAAAACAAAGTGGTATCAGATAACGTATTGGATAAATGGATCGTTGCGCGCTTAAAACAAGCTACAAAAGAATTTTCATCAAATTTGGATAAGTATGTTTTCCCACCCGCTTTTTTGGCGATAGAGAGTTTTGTTGATGACTTGTCACGTTGGTATGTGCGTCGCACCAGAAATAGAATATCCGAGGCAGACAACGAAGCTTTATCAACTCTGTACCGGGTGTTGACGGACTTTACAATCATGGCTGCTCCCGCGGTTCCGTTTATTTCGGAAACAATTTACCAGGCACTTAATCTTGATCTTAAAAATCCGGTTTCTGTACATTTGTGCGACTATTTGTCAGAGCAAACCGCAGTCACCGACGAGGAAGTTAGTGTCCTTAAGCAAATGCAGTACGCGCGCGAAATCGTGGCATTGGGGCATGCCGCGAGAACCCAAGCTAGCATAGCCGTAAGACAGCCTTTGGCAGAGATAAGGATTCAACC
>PFVN01000103.1:0-648 GCA_002790635.1 Candidatus Moranbacteria bacterium CG_4_9_14_3_um_filter_42_9 | reverse complement strand
AGTACAAGACGAGCTTAACGTAAAAACAGCCATAACCGTAACAGAGCTTCCGTTAGAAGCAGGTTGGATCACGCAGGAGGCAAAAATAGCAAAAACGGCTTTAAACATTAGTATTACTGCCGAGTTGCAGTTAGAAGGCAACTTACGTGATTTTATTAGAACTGTTCAGGGTTTACGAAAACAGAGCAACCTGACTATTGGAGATAGCGTTGTTGTGAGATACCCCCAGAATGAGCAGAATGATCGGATAATTGCGGATTTCGGCGAAGATATCAAAAAGAAAGTATTTGCAGCTAAACTTATTCCGGCTACCGAATTTGCTGTAGAAAAAGTTATCTAATAAACTGACTCAAATGGGTTTTGCCAAAAGAATAAATTTTCCTTTAAGTATCTTACCCGTTTTAATATTTTCGTTGGGGTACGTTACTCATCTGTCTACCTCGGTGCAACGAGCCAACACCCATCTTTTGTATTTTATAGTTGGCTGCATAATTTTTTGGGCGCTTTCTTTTTTAGATTATGTTTATTTTGCTCCGTTTATAAAAAAGTTTTTGGTGGTGGCGTACGTTGCTCTTTTCTTTACCCATTTCTTAGGCGAGAGGCTTTTGGGTTCTGCGCGGTGGATTTCAATCGGCCAGCTAAACTTCC
>PFVN01000019.1:6859-7159 GCA_002790635.1 Candidatus Moranbacteria bacterium CG_4_9_14_3_um_filter_42_9 | reverse complement strand
CCTCTAGGCACGCCCATGGCGCAAGTTATTTTATACTCCCCCGCCTTTACCGGCGTGAACTCCATTATAATTTTTTGGCCCTTATTCAGAAGTTCTGGCGTATTATAGAGTCCCGGCACCATAATTGTGCTCATGCATCCTTGCCCATCCTCCTTGACATCCACTTCAAAGCGCACGGTTTTTCCGGCCTGCACGGTAAACGTGTTGGGCTGAATATCGCCATTGAGTGTGTATGAAGCCTTGATCACTTGCGCTGAAGCGCTAGCTTGAGTTTGTCCTTCTTGCGGTCTTATCTCTGCT
>PFVN01000019.1:0-6841 GCA_002790635.1 Candidatus Moranbacteria bacterium CG_4_9_14_3_um_filter_42_9 | reverse complement strand
CCGCCACATCCTCCGCCGGATCCACCGCCCGCGCCGCAGGTGCCTGACGGAGCGGAAGTTGAAGCAGTACTGTCTGTTCCTGTGTCCGCCACGACGTTATTTGTTTCGTCTACAACATTAAACACGCCGGTGTACATACCCATGCTACAGGAAAAAACTAATCTTCCTGTTTCTTTGGGCGTAAATTCAATAATATTTTCTCCGGATTTCAGATTCTTTTGAATATTCAATTTGGGAATCATAAGGCTAGAAGCGCAAGAATACGGAGCCGTTGCGTCGATTACCCAGCGCACCGGAATGTCTTTTTTGATTGTGAATTTATTAGGAGAATAACCGCCGGAAAGTTCTTTCATTTTCACGATCTGTACTCCGTTTTCTAAAGTTACATTTGAATCGACTACTGCTCCTGAACTGCTTTCCTTACTGGCACTCAAAGCCGAACCCAATTGCCAGCCTGTCAAGGCATACCCATTAGATATATTGAGCAGCGCCAGTAGAATAACCACTACTCCGGCGAATTTGAAGAAGCGCTTAGCAAATATTCCTTTGACCACGGAAGCAATACCGCCAATTCCCAAAAGTCCTGGAGCAGTCCCAAGAGCAAACACGCCCATGATCAACCCCCCTTGCAGAAAACTTCCGGTGCTGACCGCGTAAAGCTGCATAGCTTGAGTAAACCCGCAAGGCAGAAAAAAGGTCAGTGCTCCGGTGATGAAGGAGCTTTTGTGGCTATATTCTTTCTCGTGATTTTTTATTCCCAAGAAACGACTTATTCCTTTAGGTAGAGTAAAACCCCCGTTCTCCAGACGCGGAAATATGCCGACCAGCTTCAGTCCCAACATCAGCATGGCAATGCCAACCAGAATTGTTAGTGCCCCCATAGTTGTCCCGGAGAGCTGCAAGAATGACCCTAGTGACCCAAGTAGTCCGCCCAGGAGGGCGTATGAAATAATGCGCCCCACATTAAAAAACAAGTGTGGGCGGAATTTTTGCGTAGGAGTCGCTTCCGGATGCTTTTCGGCATGGCGGGCTGAAATTCCCAAGATCAGACCTCCGACCAAGGCCATGCAAGTAGAAAGCCCTGCCGTGATACCAACCAGGAAAACAACTGGCAAACTGGAAGGATTGGATCCCCCGCCAATCTTTACATTAGTTATTCCGAAGTTTTTTAGGACAACATAGATTCCTACCAAAAACAGCAGAGCAATTCCCAAATCTTTATAATCACTTACGTTGCGACTGAAAAAAGGTCTTTCAGCTGAGACTCCAATGTCATATCCGGCTTCCCGAATTGCCTCTTCCACTTCCCGCATATTTGGTTTCTGAGAAGAGTAGTGAATTTCGGCCATACCCTTTTTGTGGCTTGCGTTGCTTCGCTCAACTTCGGGTATTTCCGAGAGCTTTTTTTCGACAAGGATTTCACAGGAGCGGCAATGCATTCCGGCAATTGGAACGGTTATTTTTTTTATTTGATTCATGTTGACGTAATTTGATCATTAATTAAAGAATAAGCAAAAATCTTCAGACCAATCATCTGTCGTGAAGATTTATAAAAAGCTTTATTCCCTTTTAACAACCGCCAGCATGAGATCTGGCCCTAGTGGAGCCAACGAAGAAAAAGAAAACGAATATTTTGAAAATTTACTCTCCAAAATGATGCAAATCACCGGTATAATCGCCAATATCAAACTTAGAATTTGCAAAGGATATTTTGTAGATGGCAGGTCAGAAATGGCCAGCAGATGGCCGCTGTTTTCTTGGCAGCAAGGCATCACATCCGAAGACGTGCTTTTAGTATGGGAAGATCCTTGCCCTGCCATAGCCGGGTCTTGATTGGCCGAAACGATCTGAAAACAAAAACTACCAATGATTGCTATGGTTAAAAATAAGAGCAATATTTTTGAAATTTTATTTAAAGATGATTTTTTCATAGGCAAATTTCTAATCTGGACTGAATTATACCACTCGTTAAAAGCGAAGTCAAGTCAAAACTTTGGATATTTTTGACCAGATAATCTGGCTTATATCAGCAATTGAGAGAAGCTTCCCCTTTTTGACGCATTCTATTCTTATCCAGTTATTACTCTTTTCAACCAGTTTTATGGCACTTTTTTTTGCGCCTTGGAGATGTTTTATGTCGCTTTCATGGATATCCTTTTTGCCTTTCAGATATTTTTTGCGCTCTTGTGCTGATCTATTTTGGAGAAGTTTCAGACTGAACTCAATCGGCACATCCAGATAAATGCTGGCGTCCGGCCGTGGAATTTCAAATATTCTATACTCCATCTCTTCCAGCCATTGCAAAAATTCTTTTCTTTTTTTCGGATCTCTTATTTTTCCACCCTGATGAATTTGATTTGAGCTGGCATAACGATCGGCAATGACAATATTCCCGTCTTTCAGCCACTTTTCAATTTTTTCTTTTGTTTCAAATCTGTCGGCCGCGTATAAAACCGAAGCCAAATATGGACTCACTGCTGAAGAACTGCCAAACTCACCCGCCAGATACCGACCGACCATTTTCCCAAAAAAATTATTTTCATACTGAGGGAAATCAATTGTCTTGACTTGATGGCCGCTTTTTTTCAGCTGCTCCACCAGTAACTTGGTCTGGGTCGCTTTCCCGCTGCCGTCGGTTCCATCAATCACAATGAATTTTCCTCGTCTTTTATTTTTCATATGGTTTCTATATAAAAAGACCATTCCGCGCAAGCGCGGAATGGCCATATTTCAAACTTTTCTTTCGGGAAAATAATCTCCTTTTTTTCTCAATTTTATATCCCGTCCGCAGTAGCGTCCTCCCTCGGCACATTTTCCTGTAGAATAACAGTGTGGTTCCAGCGTTTTGACGATGCGCGATCTTGAGTTCTTCTTCTTAATTGCCAACCGCAAAGCCCGGCCTGCATGATAAATTTCTTCTTGAGCACACCAGCAAAGCCTTTTAGCCTGCTCGTGAGCAATAGCATTAAAGTCTCCTGTTTTCTCATAAGAAACCATGGCACCATACGGCGCGATAATCATCGCTAAAGTTTTGGGCAATTTTTTACCCAACACCACCCATTGTCTCATCAATTTATTCGCTTCTTCCAAGAGCCCCAGCGCTTTCGCCACGGGCGGAACATAGAAATTTCCAGTAAAACTTGGCGTGCCTCTTCCAATGGTTCTGTGCCTTTGATCCTGGCCCATCGTGGCGGCAGATATTTCCACTTGTGTCCGGATTTTTCCCACTGAATTATCCATCAATTCCGGATAAAAATGAAGTTTGTCCACCGGATGCATCAGGTCAGAATCCGGAAGTTTGAATTTATTCTCAGCTATCACATCCAGAAGTTTGAAGCCCGGCTTGTATTTAACTGACACCGAAGAAGCTAGAGGCAGCTTCATTGCCCATTCGTCTTTCCTGCGCCGGCTATCATCGAACATGAATTTCAGCTCGGGAAATTTTTTGAGCAACTCTTTCGCCATCCGCTCCGTTACGTATTTCGTTGCCGGAGTCCAAGCCGATTCATACATTGCCACCAGAGCCGACAGATTAACCGTAAAAGCAAAGGCGGTCGGAAAGATAATCGGAATAAACATCCGCATCTGTTCTTGCGCGATCTTGGGAGCATTTTGCTCTAAGTATTTTTCGTTGGCATAGGGGCGCTCGGCTTTCAAAAAATCCTTGGCAACTTCCGCCGCGCGAGTAATATTGCCTTGATATAACTCGACACATTTCCTTATGTACTTCAAAGTTTTTCCGCGCAGAGCTGGGCTGATTTCCGGCCAGAAGCCACTTATGTAACTTTCGATTTTCTCGAAGTCCGGTTCCATAAACATCTTGGCGCAAAAGCGCCCGCTTCTTTGATCGCTGTTATAAAACGGAGAAGCCATGTGCATACCGAAAGTTATATCTCCCACCGCTATCCCTTCAAGTGAGAAAGTGAAGGAGGAGTGCTGGATGGTGGTATGATGCCCGACTTTAAAAAGTCGGTTTTCCACGTCGATAATCTTGCCCATTTCGGGCAATTCCGCCTGATAGCAAAGTGAGGCTGTGTATGAGGCTAGCTGCACAGGATCAATGTCCGTTTTCGCTATCATCTTCACTTGAATCATCGTTTTTCTCCTTTTTTTTGGCATATTTTGGATAAATTATTGCATGTTATGCAAATTTAGGGCAATTTCAAAGAACAACTAAAAACTAACATTCTTTGATAATTGCGTCAATTTGTGCATATAGTTCTTCGGTTGTTCCATTATTATCCACGACAAAATCCGCCTGTTTTTTCAAATCCTTGATCTGTAATTCCGACTCTTGCTTGTGATCCTGTTTGAATTCTTCAAATGTTTTTATGGCATCATCCGTATTCTCTCCTCTTTTTACGATCCTTTCATACCGCTTCGCCATTTCGGCTTCAATATATACCAATTTAAATCCAGGCAGATCCTTAAGATATCTTATGTCCATGATTCTCCTCACTCCATCAACAACAATGATTTCATTGTTGTCATTTTTAACGTCGCTATAGATCACTTTAGACATTATGTCTTCACCGAAATTTTGCCGGAAAAAAGTGGAAATTTTTTGCAGATCATCACGATTCTCTTCGATATACATCCGGCGGGCCAGATCGCGCAGCATCGTGGAAAAACGATGATAACTTCCAGCATACTTTTCTACGACATATTTAGCAGCCGTCCCTTTTCCGCAGGACATTTCTCCCGCAAATCCTAAGATTATTTTTTGCATTTATTTATTCTTTTTCAAAAATCAATTTATTAGACGGAATATACTGCCGATAATTGACACCGGCCAAATCCAACATTTTTCTGGAAGCAATCCATTCATCCTTATCATGATATTTGTCAATTTCATATATAACTTCTTTTATTCCCCTTTGGATGATAACCTTGGCGCATTCATTACATGGAAATAGGGTGCAATAGATTCTCGCTCCTTCCGTTGTCGCGTTGGAATTTAGGACCGCATTTTCTTCCGCGTGAACGACATAAGCATATTTTGTATCGCCAAAATTTCCTTCGCGAGCCCACGGCAATTTTTCATCCGCGCATCCCCGGGGAAAACCATTATAACCCAGACCGATAACCACATTCTTTTCATTCACTATGCAAGAACCCGCTTGGGTGTTAGGATCTTTGGACCGTTGCGCAATCACCCGACAGATCTGCATAAAAGTTTCATCCCAGCTAAAATAATCTTCTCTTTTATCTATTTGCATATTGATGAGTATTTTTTAAAAGTTTTCGGAGGTTCTTTTATTCTACTATTTTTAAAATTGGGCGTCAAAAAACCGCTAGAAGCCTAGAAAAAAATATATCGAATTTCTATCATTTATCTTGTTCTCGAATAACATGATCTCTGGCGGGATCAAAAGTCCCCCGCTCAAGCGGGGGACTTAAAAAAATCTATGAACTAAAAACTACCTACTATAAACTAATCTTTATCCCGGCTCCCATAGTTGAACAAAGAGTGATGTTTCCAATAAGTTTCCCTTTGAGCCCGCCTGGCTTGACTTTACTGACGTTCTCTAAAAAAATCTGGATGTTTTCGACCAATTTATCCTCCTCAAAAGAAACTTTTCCAATCACTTGATGAATGTTTCCCGTATCATCATTCTTGAAAGCTGTTTTGCCTTTTCTCAAAGCCTCCACTGTTTCTTTGATTTTCGTCGTGACCGTTTCCGTTTTTGGATTAGGCATCAAACCTTTGGGGCCGAGAATCTTGGCAATTTTGGCCAGCTTCGGCATCATTTCCGGAGTCGCCACCAAAACATCAAAATCTATTTTTTTGCTGATCTTTTCAATCAGTTCTTCTCCGCCCACAATATCAGCTCCCGCTGTTTTAGCTTCGGCTGCGGAGGTTGAAGTTATAACCGCGACTCGCTTTGTTTTGCCTGTGCCGTGAGGCAAAACAACATTTCCCCGCACAAGTTGATCGCTTTTTTTCGGATCAATACCGGTTTTGATATGAATTTCTACCGACTCATCGAATTTGGAAAATTTATTTTCTTTTATTAATTTGACAGCTTCTTCGACTGAGTAGCTTTTATTCCTGTCTAATTTTTTGGTCGCTGCCTTGTATTTTTTCCCGCGTTGCATATATTTTCGTGGTTATGACGTCCTGTCGCTCGCGAGCGACGGGACTCCCACAAATTAAAATGTTATACCCGCTCTAAATGTTCTAATGTTGTAGTGTTTTAATAAACAAGCGAAGCAATAGAACAGTTACGTCAACTAGAATATTTGATCATTCTATCTTTATTCCCATTGATCGAGCTGTTCCGGCGATTATCTTTTCTGCCGCCTCAACATCATTGGCATTTAAATCGGGCAACTTTTTCTCGGCGATTTCTTTGAGCTGTGCTTTGGTAATTTTTCCAGCCTTGTCTTTGAGGGCGTTTGCCGCACCCCTTTCAATTCCGGCGGCTTTCCGCAGCAGATCCGATGCTGGCGGAGTTTTTAAGATAAAGCTGAAAGTCCGGTCTTCAAAAATTGTAATTTCGGCCGGAATGATGTCGCCCATCTTATCTTTGGTCGCTTCATTGAATTTCGTGCAAAATTCCTGGATATTCACTCCATGCTGACCCAGAGCCGGCCCTACTGGAGGAGTCGGCGTAGCTTTTCCGGCTTGAATTTGCAATTTTATAACGGTTTTAACTTTCTTTGCCATATGCGCTTCGCTAAAATCAAAATACAAATCTCAAAATACAAACTTAAGGAGTAATTTCGCTAGGACTTTTATAAAAATAGACGCGAGCGAAGTGAGAACCGAAATTTTGATTTTTGATATTTGATATTTGAATTAAATATTATACTTTATTGATCTGCAAAAAGTCTAGTT
>PFVN01000005.1 GCA_002790635.1 Candidatus Moranbacteria bacterium CG_4_9_14_3_um_filter_42_9 | reverse complement strand
AAATTAATGGTGGATATTCTTGGATTGGAAATAGATAAAATTAATCGAAAAATGTCGCGCCCCGAGGAACAAGGCAAGACCGCCATGGTCTTGGCAACAAAAGAATCTGTGATTGGAGCGATTGCGGTTGCCGACACGGTGAAAGAAACTTCCCGAGAAGCAGTTGAAAAAATCAAGAAAATGGGAATCGATGTGTATATGATCACCGGTGACAACGCGCGAACGGCCAAGGCCATCGCCGAGCAAGTTGGCATTACCAACGTGCTGGCGGAAGTGCTTCCGGAGGACAAAGCCAATGAAGTTAAAAAAATCCAGGATACCGGCAAGAAAGTTGCGATGGTCGGCGACGGTATCAATGACGCTCCAGCTTTGGCTCAGTCTAATGTGGGAATTGCCATGGGTTCGGGGACGGATGTGACAATGGAAGCGGGGGACATTGTGATTATGAAAAGTGATCTGAATGACGTAGTCACATCTTTTCAGCTTTCCAAAGAAACAATGGGAAAGATCAAACAAAACATGTTCTTCGCGCTGTTTTATAATGCGATTGGCATTCCAATTGCGGCGCGCGTATTCTTCACGCTAGGATTGGTGCTCAAGCCGGAACTGGCCGGACTGGCCATGGCCATGAGCTCGATCTCTGTTGTGGGAAATTCTTTGTTGCTGCGGTTATTTAAGCCTAACAAAAGAAACTATATATCTATAATCGCACCCATTATTATGGTAATTGTTTTCACTTTAGGCTTCATTGAATTTGCCAGGTTTAGCTCTGGTATGGAAGAAAATGAAATCAAAAACAAGCCTACGGCCGAAGCAATCAATGTCGAGCCATCTATGCCAAATAAGGTGAATGGCCTCCAATCAAAAAAATAAAATAAAGCCATGGAAAATAATGAAACTTATAAAAGTGAACAACTTTCAGAAGAGAAAGAGGTGACAAGCGATAAGGGCAGCAACAATCGGATAGCAATTATCCTATTGCTGGTTTTGATTCTGGTAATTGGAACGTGGAAATATCTGGGAAAGGGTAATATTGTCCAGAAAATCGGAGAGAAATATTTTTTCGGATCTAGAGGCAAACAAGTTGCGGTTGGAAGTTCGGATCAGGAGCGAGCGGCTGTTTCCACTCTTTCTAAAGTTGTGGTGCCCAGTGAGGGCATAGTTTTGCCGGCCACCTGGAAAGATTACGGGAAACAGCTGATTGACAAAGGAGTGATTGACGGGCAGAAGTTTGAAGCGATCTATGCGAAAAGAGGCGGGCTAAGCGAAAGCGATAAAAAACTACTTAATGGAACGGATAATGACAAAATAAAAATTACCTCAGAGAATGCCGGAGTGCTTCTCAATCTGCTGTGGGCATTTGGTCTTGGTAATAAAAATTATATTCTAGAAAAAGGTCCAATGACTGATCCGCAATATGGAGGATCCGAAAAGTTTGCTTCAACAGGTGGTTGGACAATTGCCAAGGGAAGCGCCATGGATCATTACAGTAAATATAAATTCGTCACGCTGACTCCTGACCAGCAAGCCAAAGTTGAGCGCGTAAGTAAAGGAATATTTCGTCCCTGCTGCGGAAATTCCACTTATTTTCCGGATTGCAACCATGGTATGGCTATGCTTGGACTTCTTGAAATTATGGCCAATCAGGGGGTTTCTGAATATGACATGTACAAAGCGGCTCTCCAAGTCAATTCTTACTGGTTTCCGGACACCTATCTTACTTTAGCTAGCTATTTTGAAAAGGAGAAAAACACGGCTTGGGACCTGATCGACCCCAAGGAGGTTCTCGGTGTGAATTATTCCAGCTCATCCGGTTATAGGAATATTCTGCAAAGCGTTGATCCTGTGTCGCTGCAGCAAAAAGACGGCAGTTGCGGAGTGTAAATACTAAATAAAATTATTATGGACGTATTAATCGTCGCTTCACTTATTACCGCGTTTGTAGCCGGCATGGCGGCGCTTTTCGCGCCTTGTTGCATATCAGTTCTTCTGCCGTCATATCTCGGATCTATTTTCCGAGAGAAATATAAGGCAGTTGCTATGACCTTTCTATTTTTCCTGGGGATTTTAACGGTATTTTTGCCGATTGGCTTGGGATTTTCCGCTTTGGCGCAATTTTTCAAGCAATATCACAATGTCATTTTTTTAATGGGTGGTGGATTTTTGTTTGTGTTGGGAATACTAATCCTGACCAAAAAAACTTTTTCTCTGCCCTGGTCTCTTCATCCGACGTTGAAAAAACACAACGCCGGATCAATTTACGCCTTAGGTATTTTTTCCGGCGTGGCAACGACTTGTTGCGCACCGGTGCTGGCCGGGGTAATGGCCCTAGCCGTTCTTCCGGGATCAATATTTTGGGGCGTTATTTATACTCTTATGTATGTTTTGGGTATGGTAGCTCCGTTGTTTTTGATTGCTATGTTCTTAGACAAAACAGAGATTACCAAAAAGATGATGAATTTTCGCAAATCTATAACTTTAAATTTAGGAATAAAAACTGTTAGTCTCACGATATCAGAACTTGTTTCCGGACTGATGTTTCTTGTTATGGGACTGGTGATAATCTATTACTCTTTCATGAACAAGTTGGCGGTGCATGCCGATTATCAGGTTACCATCAATATTTACTTTGCCAAAATGCAAAAAGCTATACTGTCCGTGATCACGCCAATCCCTTCGTTTATCTGGGCTGTTTTACTCGCCATTTTTATTTTCTACAGCATAAGAGCCATCATTAAGTTAATTAATTATTTTAGAAACGATGAGCAAAAATAATATTGGCAAACGCTATAATGTCTCAACTGTAATCATAATAGCGCTCTTAACGATTATGGTCGTTGGTTTTGGCGTAGAAAAATTCGGTAAACAAGGCGAAGGAGGCACTAGCTCCAAGGCCGGTGCCAAAGACGGAAGTACTGCGGATGACCTTTTCAAATCTTTAGTCGGCAAACCGGCGCCAGCCTTTTCCTTAACTGACCGGAGCGGCAATGTCTATAATAACGAAAGCTTGAAAGGGAAAAGAGTGGTGTTTTTCTTTAATGAGGGTCTGATCTGTTATCCGGCTTGCTGGAACCAGATGCTGGAATTTCCCAAAGACAAAAGATTTGACCAGGCTGACGTGGCAGTTTTTTCGGTAGTGGTGGACACAAAAGAAAGCTGGCAAAAGGCCATCGAAAAGATGCCGGAGATGGGGAATGTGAAAGCTCTATTTGACAATGAAAAGAAAGCCTCAAGAGATTTCCAGATGCTTAGCGCTTCCTCCTCAATGCACTCGGGAAATCTTCCTGGACACACCTATGTGATTATCGACAAAGACGGCACAATAAGATATGTCCTGGATGATCCAAGAATGGCGATAAACAACGGAACTATTTATTCAGAAATAGAAAAGTTAAAATAATTCTTCTGAAAAGATGAAAAAAATTATCATAATCATTCCACTATTAATTTTAGGAGGTATAATCTGGGTAGTATATAATACCAGTGCGAATACGAAGAAATATAATAAAGCTCAGCCAGCGGCTCCTTTGGCAATTTATCAGCAATCGCCTACGAAAGAACCGGACACAGAATCACAGAAAGATGAGACTAAAAATGGCCAGATAGGCAATCAGGATTACTCTGATTGGTCCAATGATTCATTGCAAGCAGTTTCGCCATTTCCTTCTCCCGTGGCGGAAAAGATTGACGGTTTAGCGCAGCGAACTGTTCATATGGGAGTCAGGCAATGGGAGTGGGTTCCGGCAAAAATAGCGGCCAATTATGGGGAAAAGGTGATTCTAATTATGCATAATACGGATGTGACGCATTCAATTTCCATTCCCGATCTTGATGTGAAACAGGATATACCCGAGGATGGAGCTGTTGTGCAATTCATGGCCTCAAAGCGGGGAACCTTTACGTTTCTTTGTGATACTCCCTGTGGGGAAGGTCATAACCAGATGAAGGGAGAGATTACGATTGTGTAGCTACTTTGGCAATTCAGGCCATTCAGGGAGCTAACTAATTTTATAAGTAAATTAATAATAAAAAGTAGAATGGAGAAACAAACAATTCCCCACCTAGCGGAGAACCAAAGCGAAGAAAGTCCAAAAAAAAGTTGGATTGTGGCTAACAAAGGAAACATCGCCTTTGTGGTGATGTTTATACTATTGATCCTGGGGAGCTATGCCTATTCTTATAAAAAGAAAGCGGCCGAGAATGATGTTGTAGCCATCAGGGAAAATGCGGAAAAATTTATTAAGGAAAACTTGGTTCCGCCCGGTACGGACTTGAAACTAAGTGATTTTACCAAGGAAGGTAATTTATACAAATTGAACATCGCGGTTGGCAGTCAAAATATTGTGGCCTATCTTACGGAAGATGGCAAAAAATTCTTCCCACAAGTAATTGATATGGATAAAAAAAGCGATTTGGCAGGAGCTCCGGGTGGAGCTAAAGCGTTCGCAGAAGCAACGGTAAAAAAAGATGTTCCGGAAGTTGAGTTATTTGTCATGAGTCGTTGTCCGTTTGGCGTCCAGGCAGAAAAGGGAATTTTACCGGTGGTAGAAAAAATGGGTTCAAAAATAAACTTTAAAGTCAGGTTTGTCAGTTATACGCTACATGGAAAACCCGAGTTTGACGATAATTTGAATCAGTATTGCATTCAAAAAGAAGAACCAAATAAATTCAATGATTATTTGGGTTGCTTTGCTAAAGAAGGCGATTTTGCCAAGTGTGCCACCAGTACTAAAATTAACAAGGCCAAAATTACTGCTTGCATTTCGTCTACCGATAAGCAGTTTAAATTAACCGAGAATTTCAGTGCCAGCGGACAAACTTCCCCATTCAATATCGATAAAGAATTGAATGATAAATATGGCGTTAAGGGGTCTCCAACTTTGATTGTAAATGGTCAAACTCTGAACGCAGGTCGTGATTCAGCCAGTTTAATGAAAACAATTTGTTCAGGATTTACCAATCAGCCGGAAGAGTGTAAGGCAACTTTGTCAGCGGATACGCCAACGCCCGGGTTCGGCACCGGATCGTCTGCAGCGGCCAGTCCAAGCGCTGGCACACCCTCCTGTGGCACGTAAAACTATGGAAAAAGTCAGAGAAGAATTGGCTAAAGAAGGACTTGGAGAAGAAAGACATTTATTGTCCGAGAAAATACAATAATGGCTGATTTATGACGAAAGATGCGATCAAAATTCGCATAGCGTTTTATGCTCTGTTTGGGATTTTAGGATTGTTAGTAGTAATGACACCCCATATTATTGAGGGGCATTTTTTTATACCTGAAAAAAGTGCTGAATCACTGTTCCTTTTTGTGGAAATGACTATTGGATACTTATTTTACAGATTTTATCTTAGAAAAATGGAAAACATTAACGATGAAAAGACACGGGCGGAAAAAAGATTGGTCTATTCGTATAAGTATATCGGAGAGACAAATAACATCATTGAGATTTTCAAAAGATTTGGAAGATTATTTTTGCAGGGCAACTCAGAAATTAAAAAGGAAGAAATTTTTGATAATCTGCTTTCCAACATAATCGTTTCTGTGGCCAAGTCCAGGAAAGGATTTCTAAGATTCATTGACATAAAAGACGGGAGAACCTTGAAAGAATTCTATTTTTCCAAGAGTGGAGAAAGTATGAAAACTAAAGTGTCAAACTTGGCTATATTAGAAAATGGAAATTATGATAAGAGTGACATTTTAATTGTAGAAAGTGACTATAGGAGCACCGGGATTTGTTGCATACTGTGCATACAAAAGACAGAAAAGGTTGATATTGAACTAATAAAATCTCTTTTAAATCAAACCCATTTATTATATTTAGCCATTTATAAAAAGGACAATATATAATAGAAACTACGAAACATATAGGAACGCCCAATAAATGGGTGTTTTTGTTTAATATATTTACTAATTTGCAATATATCTTCGCTCCGGCAGTATTATTACTTGTGTATCCCTATGAAAAAGACATTATTTTTAATTATAGTTCTTGTTTTTTTGGCGGTTTCGTCAGATGTTTCTGCTCAAGGCATGATGGGTTTTTTCAATTCGTCTCCCGATAACACTGCCATACAAAGTCAGCAACAAGAAGAACAAGAAGGCAAGCAGCTTTTGGACAACCTGAGCAATAAAACAGTTACCTGTTCGCAACTAAATGATGCGGATTTTGAGAAAATTGGCGAGTATTTTATGGGACAATCCATAGGAGATACTTCGAGGCATATCGCAATGAATGGAATGATGAAATCAATGATGGGAGAACAGGGGGAAGAACAAATGCATACGGCTTGGGGTAAGCGAGGTAGCAATTGCGACACTTCTGCTCCGTATCCCCAAGGCTTCAATTTCATGCCGATGATGGGAGGGTGGTCGTCTCCCACGGGACTTAATAAAAATAACAATAATTCTATGATGTGGGGTTACGGCAATAATCCGATGGGCTTAGGTTCTGGTTTATTTGGTGGAATCTTCATGCTCATTTTTTGGATTTTAATTATCGCTGGCATCGTGGCTTTGGTAAGATGGCTTATGATGAGCCAGTCTCACGGAACACACAGTCAATCAAAAACGCCTTCAGACATTCTCAGGGAACGCTATGCTAAGGGGGAAATATCCAAGGAAGAATTTGATAAAATGAAAAAGGATTTGGACTAAAACAAGGCTATTATGATATATGGTTATAAAAAACAAGTCAGCTTATCTTTTGCTGAAGCTGAAAAGAAGGCGAGAGAAGAATTGGCGAAAGAAGGGTTTGGCATAATAACCGAGATAAACGCCAAAGAGACATTCAGGAAAAAACTGGATGCTGATTTTGAAAATTACGTTATTCTCGGTGCCTGCCTGCCAGCCTCCGCATATAAAGTGCTTCAAATTGATAAAGAAGTAGGGCTTCTCCTTCCATGCAATGTGGTTGTCTACGAAGACAGAGGTAAGACTTATGTGTCGGCTATTTTACCGACTGTCGCAATGGGTATGGTGGAAAATTCAGACCTGGCTCCGATTGCAAAGGAGATTGAGGAGAAGCTGAAGAGATCGGTAGATAGCATTTAAGTGAAGTCATCTTCCTCTAAACTCAAATTAGCAGTGAGGATGTTTTTTTGTCGTCTTTTTCGTTCCACTTCAGTCTGGTAAGGCTAGCAAAAAAATACTATACTGAGATTAGAGAAAAATATGGAACATAATCACAACCACGAATAGATGAACCATTCTATGCATAATATGGCTGGGATGGAGCACGGCAAAGACACTGATCATAGCCAGCAAGGCGGATTCAATAAGCACGCCGGGCATTCTCTTGAGAATTTCAAAAGGAAATTTTATATTTCTCTCGTTGCTACTGTTCCGATTCTCACCCTTTCTCCTTTCATTCAGGGATTATTGGGAATTTCTATTAAATTCACAGG
>PFVN01000066.1 GCA_002790635.1 Candidatus Moranbacteria bacterium CG_4_9_14_3_um_filter_42_9 | reverse complement strand
ACAAGCTGGCTGGACCACAAAGGCGTGTATGAAGATTATCGCAAAGCGATAGTCGGGCTTTATGCGGATAATATCCGGGGTTGCAAGCAGGAAGATGTGTTGAAAGCTAGCCAAATTGTGGTGCCTTTTTTCAAAGATCGCACCTATATTTTTGCCAACCAGCTGATTGAAAAACTCAAAAAAAGCAACTACAATATAATTGCTATATCCGGTTCTCCGCAGGAGATAGTTGAGGAGTATAATAAGTATTTGAAGTTCGACGCGGTTTTCGGGGCGGTTTATGAAATAGACAAAAACGGAATTTATACTGGAGAGGCCTTGTTTGAGCCGCCCAAGGACAAAGGTCAAGTAGCTCGTCAATATATAGCGGAAAATAATCTGACCTTAGCGGGTTCTTATGGGGTTGGCGACACGGAATCGGATGCAAAAGTTTTAGAAATGGTGGAAAATCCAATTGCCTTTAATCCGAACTATAATCTCAAAAAGATCGCCGCGGAAAAAAACTGGCGGATAGTGGTGGAGAAAAAAGACGTAATTTATGAAATAAACTCCTGATGGTTAAATAATAATCCAAGATATTTTTATGACAGCCCTGCTTATACTTTATTTAGTTATTATAATATTTCTGATTTATCTCTTGATAGATCTTTTTCAGACAGGAAACATCAACACCTTTATTGATAACTGGCTGAAAAAAGCGCTCTGGATCTGGCTGCCTTTTTACGCGCTCTGGCGGCTGACGAAAGAAGTTATATTAAAAAGTAAATAAAAAACCCCGCAGACGGCGGGATTTTTTAAAACCTCTCCCTTAGTCCCTCTCCTTAATTGAGGAGAGGGCGGGGTGAGGTAAATTATTTCACTTTTTCAATAAACTTGGCAAAAATTTCCGGATTTTCCACTGCCATCTGGGACAAAACTTTACGGTCAATTTCAATTTTTTTCTCAGCCAGATTTTTTATGAGCTAGCTGTATTTTATTCCCAAATCTCGGCTAGCGATATTGATTCGCGTGATCCATAAGGCTCTCGCCGTTCTTTTTTTGGTGCGCCGATCGCGATAAGCATAAGATCCGGCCTTAATAACGGCTTGTTTAGCTTCGCGAAAAAGGTTTTTCCGATTCCAGCGATATCCTTTGGCGTCTTCCAATAAATTTTTTCTTCGTTTTACGTGCGATACTCCGCGCTTGACTCTAGTCATAATTAGGCAATTTTCAATTTTTAATTTTAAATTTTAATTTAAACCCAAATGAATAAATTTTTAACAATTTAAACACTTAGTAATTTAAAATTGATTTAAAATTTGAAATTTATAATTTAAAATTTATTTAGCGTATGGCAAGGACTTCAGGACATTTTGGGCGTCCGTTTTAAAAAGAGTCACATCCATTCTCTTTCTCTGTCCAACTTTACCGGAATCCTTGGAATTGAAATGATTCTGATTAGTTTTTCGGCGCAGTACTTTTCTTTTTCCGGTCACCTTCACCTTTTTGGTAACTGATTTGTTGGTCTTTAATTTAGGCATAATGAGGCAATTTTCAATTTTTAATTTTAAATTTTAATTGTCAGCCCTAGGCTGATCCGCCTTTGGCGGAAAATCTACCCAAATGAATAAATTTTTAACAATTTAAACACTTAGTAATTTAAAATTGATTTAAAATTTGAAATTTATAATTTAAAATTTATTACTCAGGTGTGATTATAACATTGAACCCGGCGGGGAATCTTTTGATCTCCTGTTCCATTTTGTAAGGAATGGTGATGGTTCTGAGAAAATCGCTTAAGGTTTTTCGCGCCAAGTCCTGATGGGCTTTCTCCCGACCCCGCAGGACAATTTCTGTTTTGACTTTGTCCCCCTTTTTCAAAAATTTTTCCGCTTGGTTTTTTTTAAAATCTAAGTCGTGCGTGTCAGTGCGGATGCCGATGCGGATTCCTTTCACCTCAACTTTTTTTTGCTTAGCTTTATTGAGACGATCCTGCTTGGATTGCTGATATTGATATTTTCCATAATCCATTATCTTGCAGACCGGTGGCTTGGCAATCGGCGCGATTTCCACCAGATCCAATTCCCGGGAGCGGGCGATTTGAATCGCTTCAGTGACGCTCATGATGCCGAGCTGGGTTCCATCCTCGTCGATGATTCGGGCCTCGGGAACGCGAATAAACTCGTTGATTCGGGCGAGCGGCGCTTTTTTGGGAATGAATCTTTTAATAGGTCCTCGTCTTATGGATTTGCATTTAATGGTTAGCTAAATAATTTGTCAGTTGTCGTTTTAGAAATTTTCTTCCAGATCCTGATTTCAGAAATATCTCTCGTTTTTTCGCATCCAGTCTGTTGCAGTATGTTTCGTAGTAGATTAGTTTCCAGGGCCTCTTATGTTTAGTTGCCTTATTTTCTCCGTTACGGTGGCTTAAAAAACGCTTCCTCAGATCACTACTATATCCAATATACCAACTGAAATCAAGCAAGCTTTCTAATAAATATACATAATGCATATTTGTTTTAATCCGCGGTGCCGCGTAAAATGAAAAAATTATTTCAAATTTTTTCATCACGCGGCTACCACGTGATGAAATTCATCCTAGATGAATTTCATTTTACGTGGTGGAGATGGCGAGAGTCGAACTCGCGTCCAAAATTGTTTGTCTAAAATAATCTACAAGCGTAGTCTGTTTTGTTCCCCGCCAAGGCGGGGATCGAATAAAAAGTAGTGAACAGGCAAAATCTTTTTAATCTATGTTTAAATTAGTTTCAAAAATATAACTTAAACAAAATTATATTTTCTATCCTAATATTTGACACCGGATACTATCTATTAGGAATCGATAGTCCGATGGCTCAAGCAATCCGCCGAAGGCGGATTTAGGCTCGAGCAAGAGCAAAAGACGGAGCAAAAGCTTGCGCAATCGCGGTCTTTGCTTTAGTTATGAAGTTTGCACTTATAACATTTGATAAAAAGTTTACGAGCTATTATCATTCTCGGCTTGCCTATTTTAAACGTACAACCTGTCGAAACCGTTCATCCCCCGCCCGCAACGCTTCGCGTAGCGATGCGGGCGGGCCACATTCTGCTATGCTAAAACCGTTAAAGACGGGGAGTAACGATATTTATATATTGCTCAACCTTCTTTTTAAATAAGCTCTTCCAAATCCAGTTTTTAAGGCATGCTCTCTTTGTACCGCGTCCTTTAATAAATTGCATGCTTCATAATATAACAGACTGAAGGGCCTTCTTTTTTCTGTCGAATTTATTTTTCCTGCATTATGTAGTGCTATTCGTTTTCTAAGATTGCCAGTGTGACCGATATAAATATTACCATCCTTCAGGCTTTTTATGACATAAACATAAAACATACTAATAATTTTTCAAAGCCCTATCAATTCTTCTTGCCGCCTCTTTTTTAGCAATAGTCTTACGCTTGTCGTATTCTTTCTTGCCTTTCCCTACGCCAAATTCCAGTTTCAATAGTCGCTTTTTAGTATACACGCGGATTGGCACCAATGTCAAGCCTTCTATCCTCCTAAGACCAATCAAATGCTTGATTTCTCGGCGGCGGAGAAGCAGCTTTCTGGGTCCGGTTGGATCGTAGTTTTTGATCTCGCCGGCCTGTTTCCAAAGGGAAATGTGCGCGTTGGTTAGATATAATTCTGTTCCATGAACGGTGACAAAGCTCCCCTTGAGGCTAATTTGGCCTGACTTTACGGCCTTTACCTCAAAACCTCGCAAAACCAAACCAGCTTCGTATTTATCCGAAATTTTGTAGTCATAATTAGCGCGCTTATTGAAGGCGAGGGTAGTCATAGTTCAAGTTTAGCACAGGAAAAGGAAAATAAAAGGATTTTTTGGGCCCCTTGATTGATAAAGCGCTTTTTCTGATATACAATGTATTCATGAAAAGGGATCTGCAAAAATTGGTAAAAAAAGCGATTTTGAGCCTTCAGCAAGCAGAAAAATGGGGCGATTTTACCATGCCGGAAATCATGATCGGTTTTCCGAAAGACGAAAAATTCGGCGATTATTCGACCAATGCGGCTTTGGTTTTAGCGAAAGAGTTGAAAAAAAGTCCGATGGAGATAGCTAATTCTCTAAAACTCGGCTTTTTTAAATCCTTAAAGCCGAGCTTTGAGCGGGTGGAAGTTGTCGCGCCGGGATACATCAATTTTTATTTGTCTAAAAAATATCTGCAGAATCAGGTCGCGGAAATAAATAAACTCGGAGAAAAATTCGGCGATTCAGATTCTGGCAAAGGTAAAAAAATAAATATTGAATTCATCTCTTCTAACCCAACCGGACCCATTCATCTAGGCAACGCACGTGGAGGTCCCATTGGGGACGCTTTGGGCAATATCTTTGAGAAAGTAGGCTGCTCAGTCGAAAGAGAATACTACGTGAATGATTTTGGCAATCAAGTTGAAATTCTTGGACATTCTATTCTTAAGGATTCCGAGGCGCAATACAAAGGCGATTATGTGGAAGAGTTGGCCGAAAGGATGGATAAAAAGACGAAAAATCCGATGGCGGTTGGCAACTGGGCGGCTGGGATAATCGTTGAAGAATTCATAAAACCGGTCTGCGAAAAATTCGGAATAATATTCAACAGCTGGTTTTCAGAAAAAAGCTTGCATGATTCAGGTGCAGTTGACGAAATAATAGAATTTTTGAAAAATAAAAAACTGACTTATAAAAAAGACGGAGCTGTCTGGCTCAGATCGACGCAGTTTGGGGACGATAAGGATCGAGTTCTGATAAAAACCGACGGCAAGAAAACCTATATAGCGGTGGATCTGGCCTATCACAAAAATAAAATTGAAAGAGGGTATGACAAGCTGATAAATATCCAGGGTGCTGATCATCATAAAGAGGCCGAGGTCATTAGGTATTTTGTGGAAAAAATAGTATCGAGCAAGACCAGTCTCCATTCACTACTTACTCAATTTGTGCGTGTCATGAAAAACGGGGAGGAAGTTAAAATGTCCAAACGTAAAGGTGTTTATTTCGCGTTGGATGATCTGATAGAAGAAGTCGGCAAGGATGCGGTGCGTTTCATTTTTTCTTCTTATGCCTCAACCAGCCATATTAATTTTGATATTGAACTGGCGAAAGAGAGTTCCGAGAAAAACCCGGTTTACTATGTGCAATATGCGCATGCCCGAATTTGTAGTATATTGCGCAAGGCAAAAAACCCAAAACCTGAAACCCAAAACCTGAAACTTGATTTACTAATTCATCCCAAAGAACTTAGTCTTATGAAAGAAATGAATAGATTTCCGGAATTAGTAGAAGAAATAGCGGAAAGTTATGAGGTGCATAAATTGTCCCATTATTCCATTAAATTAGCCGACAAATTCCATTCTTTTTATAATGATTTGAAAGTCATTGATGAAAGCAATTTAGAGATGACCGAGGCTAGACTAAACCTGGTAAATGCTGTTAGAATAGTGCTGGCAGAAACATTGAAACTAATTGGCGTGGCAGCGCCAAACAAAATGTAAACATATGAGAATAGGCATAGACGCTAGAATTATCCTTAATCCGGAAAAAGGCGATGCGATCGGTGCCGGTCATTATACTTACCAGCTCATTCGCCATCTTTTGGAAATCGACCAAGAAAACGAATACGTTTTGTTTTTTGATTTTCGCGTGCGGGAAAAGGACGTGAAAAAATTTGCGCGACCGAACGTGAAGATAAAATTCTATCCATTTTCGGATTACAAGAAATATCTGCCGGGAGCCTACAATGAAATTTTGGGAACAGCTACTTTGGTTAAGGAAAAACTGGACATTTTGCATACTACTTCTCCAATGAGCCGGATCCCGGTGAGCTATCGGGGAAAAACCATAGTCACAGTGCACGATCTGGCGGTTTATAAAGTGCCTGATGTTTTTCCAAGTCTCGCGGCTACCAAAACCCGAGCGGTTTTGAATCTGATGACGAGCAAGGCCGACAAAATTATCGCTGTTTCCGAATCGACAAAAAAAGATGTGCACGAAATTTTTAAAAGCCCGGAAGACAAAATAAAGGTCATCTACAGCGGTTTTGACAAGCGTCTTTTTGAGGATTCTGGCATCACTCGCGAAAGAGTTTTGGAAAAGTATGGCATAAAAGACCGCTATATTCTTTTTTTGGGAACCTTGGAGCCGATCAAAAACGTAGTCCGCTTGTTCGAGGCCTACAAACTTTTCCGTAGCAGCTGTAAAAATAACAAAGAGAATATAAAATGCGATTGGAAGCTGGTGATGGCCGGCAAGAAGGGCTGGCTGGCGAAAGAATATAAACAGATTGCCAAGGATATGGGAATCGGCAAGGATGTCATCTTCACCGGTTATGTCATTGGTGACGATCTGGTGCCACTTTTCAAAAACGCTGACTTTTTTGTTCTGCCTTCGCTCTATGAAGGATTCGGTACGACGGTTCTCGAGGCCTTCGCCACCGGGACGCCGGCAATTGTTTCTAATGTTTCATCCCTTCCAGAAATTGCGGGGGACGCGGCTCTTTTTGTGAATCCTTTGGATGTTCAAAATATTGCGGATGCTATGGCCCAGTTTGCGTATAACGAAAATTTGAAGAACGAGTATCGGGAAAAAGGTAAAAAACAGCTGGAAAAATTCAATTGGGAAAAGTGCGCGCGCGAGACACTGGGGGTTTACAAAGGCTTTAAAAAAAGCTAGAATTTGGATATAAAAGCGTTGAGGAAGCTATCACTTCCTAGCCCCGTAAAATCCGAGGCGGATCACGGGGCAGGCTGCGGAAAGAAATGGTATTGTCATCCTGAGCGAAGTCGAAGGATCTACTTCATTTTTAAATTAGATTCCTCGGATGCGCTCGGAATGACATTCAAAATAGACTCCGCCGGGTAAGCCCGTAATAGCTGCTTTAAGTCATGAAACATACAACATAAAACATGTAACAAATTTTTTGTTTCATGCTACATGTTTCAAGTTTCATGAGAATTAAGGTGGTACCACGGCTCGTCCCTCACCACTTTCACACTCTTCACTTGTTATGCGAAAAAATAGTGAAAAAGTGGTGGGGGATAAATCGTCCTTAAACCAGTTTTAAGGATTTTTTATTTACAAAAAAATGTTCAAAAAAGTCGATCCAAAGCAGAGCTTTCCGAAAATGGAAGAAGAAATTCTCAAGTTCTGGGAAGAGAATAGAATATTCGAAAAGTCGGTGGAGAAGAACCCGGAAGACAAATCCTTTGTTTTTTTTGAAGGCCCTCCGACTGCCAATGGAGTGCCTGGACTTCATCATGTTTTGGCGAGGGCATTCAAAGACATCATTCCGCGCTACAAAACCATGAAAGGTTACCGGGTGGAGCGGAAAGCCGGTTGGGATACGCATGGCTTGCCGGTAGAGATTCAGGTGGAAAAAGCTTTGGGACTTCGAAGTAAGCAAGAAA
>PFVN01000083.1 GCA_002790635.1 Candidatus Moranbacteria bacterium CG_4_9_14_3_um_filter_42_9 | reverse complement strand
CAAATGAATCACCGCCGTGAATGACAACAACTTGCTTTTTCATAATCTTATTTCTTATTCCTAAAATCCCTGATGGCCAATCCGCCTTTGATCCTTTTTATAACGATTCGCTGTTTCTCCCGCCAGCCGAGGTCTTTCGCCATTTCAACAGGAATAGTCACTGCGAGACTAGTTTTGCCAATCCGCGTGATTTTTCTGGTGTTTTTGTCTTTTAGTTTCATAGGTATGTATTAAAGTAAGTACTTAAGTATGTATTAAAATTTTACGCTAAAATCGACCGTCAGGCAATTTGGAATCGCCAAAGATAATGTTTGCAATGCCGGGCGGAATTAGCGCCTCATCATCATCGTCAGGTTTCGGTGAGCTGGCTGACCAGCTTGGCCGCGCGGCGGGGAAGTTCTCCTATCGGCACCAGCTTCACTTCCAAGCGCATCGCCTTACCCATTCCCTTTTCCCGGCTCTCAAGAACAGACAGAAATTTTTTCTTAAAGCTATCTTCTATTTTTTTTCTGGCTGATTTTTTCAGCCTGTAGAAATCGGCTTCGAAAATAAGTCTTGCCCGGCCGGAAACTTTGTCAGTGTGGAAATTGAAAAACGAGGATATTTTCGGTTCTTCATCCGCCAGTTGCGTCAGTATTTTCCGGAGCGGAAGTCTGACAATTTTTCTTTCCACTTTGAGCGCAGTCGGTTTTTCCCTACGTTCCAGCGCCGTTATTCTCGGCAATTTTCGTCCGCAAGCGCATTTTCTACCGTCCAGTTTGGCCCGATCGCCCAAACGATAGCGGAGAAGAGGCATGGCCCGGTTGGCGAAAGGCGTAACCAAAAGTTCTCCCTCATCGCTTTTCCGTCCGGACGAATCGACTGTTTCCACGTAAGAAGTATAAGGCAGAATATGCATTCCTTTTTTCTCGCATTCGGAAGCTATCCAAACGCTTGGATCGGCAGCGCCGTAGGTATTAATCACCCGCGCTCCTAGCTCTTTTTCCAGATAAAATCTTTCGTTGGCGCGCAAAGCTTCGCCAGTGGAAATCACGGCTCTGACCCCCAGCTTTCTGGGATTTATTTTTTTCTTCTTTAATTCGTACACAATAAGCGCGGCAAAAGAGGGAGAAACGACAAGCAAATCAGGTTTCACGGCCAGCAGAACTTCGGCGGTTTTTTCCGCCTCTGACTCGGGGCTCAAAGTGATACAGGGAATTTCTAAAAGTTCCATTATTTTTGCTGTTACCGGTCCCGATGCGGCCAATCCTCCAGCCGGCCTCATGATGGCGGCTTTTTCCGGCCAAAATCTAAAACGCCTGAAAATATTTATCCAAACGCTCAAAATTTCCGGCCTCTCCGGGGAAATCGGCTCGCGGAAAATTATTTTGGGCGTTCCGGTCGTTCCGCTGGTGGCAAAAATTCTCCAAATTTTTTTCATCGGATAGCCGAGGAATGAATAGGAATCGGCCCGCAGATCTTCTTCGGTGGTCACTGGAATAAGTTCCAGACCTTTGAAGTCCTTTATTTTTTCAATGTTAATTTTTTCTTTTTGGAAAAGATCTTTGTAAAATTTAATCCGGCTCGCGCGTTTTAAGGCCGCCCTGACCTGCCGCCATTGCCAAGCCAGGACTTTCTGCATATCTTCTTTTTCGAAGTCTAATATTTTTTCCGGCATATATTTATATTTTATACCCAAATTTAATTATGCGCCAAACTTTTGAGAAAGCGCAAATCTCCACAGATAATATTTGCAATGCCGGGCGTAATCGACGCCGATCCGCCTGCCCGCCACAATGGATTTTTTTGAAATCCTTTGGGCGGGTTTTTCCACCCATAATTTATCGCCTGTGGTCAAATCCCACCCGTTCAGCTTTCTGTCTATTTTCAAGAACCGGCAAAGCTTGCCCGGACCGTCCAACCTCTCACCAGCCCTCTCCTTGGCAAGAAGAGGGAGATTATTTTCGATTTCTATCCCGCGGATTAGGACCGCCGCCGGAAAATTCTTTTTTTCCGTCACGACATTGAGACAATGATACATGCCATAGACCATATAGACATAGGCATGACCGGCTTCTCCATACATGATTTTTGTCCGCGGCGTCCGGCCCTTGGAAGCGTGCGAAGCCAGATCGTCTTCGCCGATGTAGGCCTCCGTTTCAGTTATCTTGCCGCGGATTATTTTTTGGCCGATCTTTCTAATTAAAAAACAGCCCAATAAATCTTGGGCGACTTTTAATGTCGGCTGCTGATAAAATTTCCTACCGATTATTGTTTTCTCTGATCGTCTTTTCATAAGCCTTTAGCATTTGTTCAGCACAAACCCGGCTGGTATATTTTTCTCTCGCAATTTTTTTAGCCGCTTCCGACATTTTTTCCCTAAGCTCTTTGTCACCGGCCAGCTTCTCCGCGGCTGCGCGAAATTCCCGGCCATCCTCCTTGACCAAAAACCCGCTTAAGTTATTTACAACCAGATCTTTGGCTCCTGTCGCTTCGACTGCCACCACCGGCAACCCCATATACATGGCTTCGCTCAGGATCATGCCTTGCGTCTCACTTTTGGACGCGTGGACAAAAATGTCTCCGGCGGCATAGTGGTTTTTGAGATCCTCCTTCCCGGATCGGCCGGCAAATATTACCCGGCTGGCGATGCTTTTTTCCTCGGAGAATTTCTTGAGCTTTGGAACGAGATATCCTTCCCCGACCACCATCAGCTTAAGTAAGACGTTTCGGTTGAACATGTCCGTCAACTGGTCAAAAATAAATTCGATATTTTTTTCTTCCGTGATGCGGGAGATTAGGAGGAGCAGGATGTCATCTTCCCTGATTTCAAATTTTTCCCGGATGTTTTGTCGGTCGTAATTTTGGAAAGTGTTTTCTTCCACTCCGGTTGGGATGGAAATTATTTTATTTTCGACTCCCCAGTTCTTGATTATATCCACGACAGACCCAGTCGGAACTATCACTAGATGGGCTTTATTGGCAAACTTTACTGCTTTTTTGATTATCCAGTTGGCGGAAAGTTTTTTAGGCAGCAGCGGAACAAAGTTCGTATATTTGTCATAGAGAGTATGCCAGGTAAAAACCAACGGGATGTTCTTTTTGTTGGCCCAGCGAAGAGCTTCCAGCCCCAGTAGGTTCGGATGCTGGGCGTGGATGATATCCAAGTCCAGTTTTTCCAATATTTTGTCCATTTTCCTGGAATAAGGGATAGGCAAAGGAAATTTTATCTTGTAGCTGATGTTGATTGCCGGATAACGAAAAACGTTCGGATTTTCGTCTTTATATCCTTTCCATTTTGGCGCGAAAATAAAAACAGAATGCCCGGCTGCTTCAAACTCCTTGCGAAAACTTTCAATGGAACCCGGAACTCCGTAGGGATTGGGAAGATAGTTATTTGTAAAGATGGCAATGCGCATACTGCAGTTACAAAGCTTATAAAGTTTAAAAGTTTTTAAAGTCCGGACATGTTCTTTCTTTGCGCCTTTATGAACTTGATGAACTTTTGACTTTATAAACTCTTAATTTTCTTCCATAAAATTTAGGATGTCTTGGAAAATTCGATCGTTTTTTATATCCGATATAAAAGTGTGATAGGCGCGAGAAATATACTGTTTTTTCTTTATAGATGAATTGATTTTGTCATAAATCAGTTCCAGGCTGTTTTTTTGAACGACATGGTCACTGGCCGATTGAATAATGAAGCAAGGTTGGCTAATTTCTGTCAGAGCTTCTCGGGATTTTTCAATTAAACCATGGGCTTCAATAGCACTTTGAATTGGATAAGTTTGGTATGAAATAAGGCGGGTGATTGTCGTAGAAACTCCGAAAGTCGGCGGGTATCTTTTTTTATTATAAGACTTGAAAATTTTCAAAAATTTCGCGAAGAAAAGAGCCGGAGTCTCCAATTTTATCCGATAAGGCATCGCCATCAGGATTATTCCGGCGATGTCCTTTTTTTGCGCCGCCAGGATAGCGACCAGATTGGCTCCGATGGACGTGCCCGCCAGGTAAATCCGATTCTCTTTTTGCAGCAAAAAGGCATAAGATTTTTCCAGGTCCTCCAGCCAGTCTGTCCATCTGACCTGTTCCAGATCTTTGGGAATCGTTCCGTGGCCTTTAAGTTGCGGAGCATAAACCGTATAGCCGTTTTCATTGAGATATTTTCCGAGACGCCTCAACTCATAAGGCGTCGACGTCCATCCGTGAACCAGAAGCACCGCCTTCCCGTTGGTGCCTTCGAAATAAAAAGATTGATTGACCAGATGCCTTTCCTCTTTGTAGAGAAGATTCGGGTCGGCGAAGAGGATGCTTTTGGCTTTTTTTAACAATTCATTGACCATTATTTAATTATAACACCTTTGCGCTAAGGCGCTATTTTGATAAAAAACGGCTTGCGAAAGATACCTTTCGCAAGCCAAAATACTTTTATATTTCACAAAACAGCTTTATTCTATTGAATTTTCCTTCAGCATTTTTTTAGCTTGCCAGTTTTTGTAGATAGTTATGACCGTGAAAGTTAACACAGCCACGAGAAAAATAATCCAACCGATCCATTTTATATTATCGCGGATCTCCCGCCACAGATATCCATAAAAATAGCCCATGACTACCAAAAAACTGCTCCAGACAACTCCACCCAAAAAAGAATGTTTCACAAATTTCTGGAAATCCATTTTGACGATGCCGGCGGCCACGAAAGTCGCCCAGCAGAGACCGGTCGTAGATTTCACCGCAAAAATTGTTTTTCCGCCGTGGTAGGTAAAATATTTTTCCATTCGGCTCACCAGCTTCTCCGTGATGCCTATATATTTTCCGACATGCCTGACAAAGCCCAAGCCATATTTATATCCCAGACCATAGAGGATGACGTCGCCCACTATATCGCCGATGACCGAAAATATCAGTACCACGAATACGTTAAAAGCACCGAGTGACGCCAACATCGCCGCGATAAGCGTCGCCACTGGACCTTCAATGATCATCAGAGGGATCATTATCCAATATCCGTGTTGATGCAAAAAATCAAAAATTTGTTGGCCGGCTTGTTCCATGTTACCTATTTTATCCCAATTGCCGGATTAGACAAGCCAGGTCAATTTTTTATATTTTTCCCGAATGAAAAACCCGTGCCTCTCTGCATCCAGAGAAGCACGGGGGTCTGATAAGTCATCCTTTCGAATGATTACATTCTTTCTTCGGCCAGACTGGCTAAGTGTGAACGGACGGTGTCTTTGAATGTTGTTACACCTACAGCGGGTGGCCCGTTCATTGTCGCGATGCCATAGGCTAGTCCGTTCGACCGCTCATTCAACATCTTTCGCCGGTCGATCTGTCCCAGATCACCGGTCAGGATTATTTTGGTGCGTTCGCCGGCCCGGGTAACGATCGTTTTCACCTGATGCGGCGTCAAGTTCTGCGCTTCATCAATGATCAGAAGCGTTCGGTGAAAGGTGGTGCCCCGGATGTAGTCGAGCGGGATAAAATCAATTTTATCGTATTTATCCGCTCCTTCCGCTCCATCTTTCATATTCACGCCGGCTTTTCCCCTGACGCCTCTCTTCTTTTTCACGATTTTCTTTCCGCCGCTTATAGGAAAGCTTCTGCTTGCTGACGCAGCCTGATCCTCCCCGCCCTTCTTTTTGGCCATCTTCAACAAATTGAGGTTTTGCGTGATCGGCCGGAGCCAGGGATCCATTTTTTCCTCGACGTTCCCAGGCAAAAATCCCATATTATCCTCGTCTTCCAAATGAACCATGGGACGGGTGATGACGATTCTCCCATAATGATTCTTTTGTTCGACGGCGCTGGCCAGAGCCAGCAATGTTTTGCCGCTGCCTGCTCCGCCCTGAAGAAAAACCAGTTCAATCTCTGGATCAAGCAACTGTTCCAAGGCAATGTACTGGTACCAGTTGGGTCCGTTGCCGTTCAATGAATATGGCCTGATGCCAGCCGCTTCAATTTCTTTAGAAATAATTTTGAAGCTGTCGCCTTTTCGGATGGCCGCGAATGACTTGCAGAATACGCCGGTCGGATTACAATCGCTCACGCATATGACTCCCTCGTTCTGCTCGATCTTTTCGAATTCTTCCCGGTAAGGAAAAGATTCCCGGTATATCCAGGTGGCCGGTACACGAATCTCTTTCGTGCGATATTCCCGAACCGGGACTTGATCGGAAAGATAATCCTTGGCAACAATTTTAAGTTCGCCTGCCAGAATTCGAACGATGGGCTCGCGCGAAACTATTTCCACTGACTCGAAATCAATCTTGCCCCCTCTCTTCCCTTTATTTTTTTGCATGTCTGCTTGCAAATCTTTGGCGGTAGCAATGACGTGGTGCTTCGCAAGTTTTCTGTTTAAACCATCCAGATTTGCGAAGCTTGGATTCTGGAAAACACGCAATGTTCCATCTTGCTGGTTACGAATTTCCTCGATGCGGGTAGCCGCTTCATCCGCCTCCAGTCGGCTTTCCGGTTTTCCTCGGAGCTGTTCCAGCTCCAGGAGCACGGCCCAGGGAATGTAGAGTATGTTTCCGCCTTTCCGTAAAGTTTTGATGGACTCTGGATTGTAAACGAGAACTTCCGCGTCCACCACTAAAGCCTTTTTGTTCTCATTACTCATGGACGACCTCCCGGCTGAATTTAATACTAGCAAAGAACTGCCCCCTACTTTTCCAAACTATCACAGGCCGGAAATATTGTAAAATAATAAGCGCAAAGTCCCTTATTATATATTGCGTATAAAAAAACATCCGCTTTGTGCGGATGCCGTTTTATTTGTAGCGCTAAGGGGAATTCCGCCTCGTCCGCGGCGAACTCGTTGCCCTGGGCAGCGCTGAATGCTCATCCGCATTCATCGGCACTCGACGGCGCCGAGGCGGCTTGTCTCACTGCTGCCTGTCCGATTCCCGGCTCAAAATTTAAAATCCGCCTTAAGGCGGATTTTACATTTGTAGCGCTAAGGGGAATCGGACCCCTGTTACCAGGATGAAAACCTGGTGTCCTAACCACTAGACGATAGCGCCAGAATAAATCAGAAGGTTCTGGCATGAACAAAATGCAACAATAAGTATGTTACCACATATTTTTAGTTAAGCAACTATCAGTGACCCTCCATCAAATTTATCACCACCATCAATTTCTTTTTTGCGCGATTGATGATGGTGCCGACCGTATTGACCGGACTGCCGATCAGATGGCCTATTTCTTCGTATGATTTTTCGGAAAAGTACCTGAGAAGCAAAACCTTTTGGTATTTTTCAGGCAAATGTCCCAGAGCTTCTTGAATTTGCAGACGCGACTCTTCCCTTATCCAAATATCGATGGGCGACCTCTCTTCGCTTTTTGTTTCCAGCTTATCCTTACTGGTGACGATATCTTCCCAGGAAACAAATATCCTCTTATTCTTTTTTTTCAGAAAATTTATGGCTTCATTGTGCGCAATGCGGTATATCCAGGAAGAAAATTTCCTTTCGATATCGAATGTTTTGATGTTTCTATAGGCCTTCACAAAAACATTCTGCAGGATGTCTTCAGCTTCCTCTTTGTTGCCGACCAAGCGA
>PFVN01000024.1 GCA_002790635.1 Candidatus Moranbacteria bacterium CG_4_9_14_3_um_filter_42_9 | reverse complement strand
CCTCTTTGTTGCCGACCAAGCGATAAATATAGGAGAATAGCTTTTTTTCGTATCTCTTTACTACCTCATCATAAATCTCAGGATGTCCTAATTTTACTAACTTGATTAGAGCGTTGTCTTCGGCAACTTTGACTTTTTGGCTTATTTTATCCACAATAGTAAAGCGCTTGTGATTTAGAGCCTAAAGAAATTTTAGCATACTCCGCTTTAACATAAAAATCAACTCCGTAGTGAATTTTTGGCCGCCCCGCGATAGCGGGGCTATAAAAACGCCAAAAATATACTACGGGATTAACCTACAAACAATCCTATGATAATTCTTGCCATAGAAACGTCTTGTGATGAAACAGCGGTGGCGATTACAAAAAGCGAAAAAGAAAATTTTACCATTCTTTCCGAGACAGTTTCTTCCCAAATAAAACTCCACGCCGCGTGGGGAGGAGTTGTGCCCAATCTTGCTGCCCGTGAACATTTGAAAAATATAATTCCGGTAATTGAATACTGTCTGAAAAAATCCGCTATCAAACCGGAACAAATTGATCTGATTGCCACCACCAAAGGCCCCGGGCTCATTCCCGCACTGTTAATCGGGAACAGTGTCGCAAAAACATTGGCCTGGCTTTGGAAAAAGCCCTTGCTGGGAGTCAATCACATCGAGGGACACATCTACGCCAACTTTGTTGGCGTAAGTTCCCAGCCCAAGGCTGGTCGGCCTAGGGCCGAAAAGTTCAGGGGTGATAAAATAAAATTTCCCTTAATGTGCCTGGTTGTTTCCGGCGGACACACACAATTGGCTTTGATGAAAAATCACCTGCAATATAAAATAGTCGGCCAGACGCTGGATGACGCAGCTGGAGAAGCTTTTGATAAGGTGGCCAGAATGTTAGGATTAGGCTATCCCGGCGGCCCGGCAATAGCCGCTTGCGCGGCAAAGCGTGGAGCATGGAGCGTGGAACGTGGAGCGAAAAATGATACGCGTTATGCTCTACGCGATATGCGATTTCCCCGGCCAATGATTAATTCAAAAGATTTTAATTTTTCCTTTTCCGGCCTGAAAACCGCAGTCTTATATCTAGTTAAAAAAATTCCCGCTTCTCGGCTCTCAGCTCTTAAGCCCCAAATATGCCATGAATTCCAGCAAGCCATCGTCGATATTTTGCTTGCCAAAACGGTTACTGCCGCCAAAAAATACCGGGTCAAAACTATTATGCTTGCGGGAGGCGTATCAGCCAATAAAGAACTCCGCGAACAACTTGGTGAAGCCATAAAATTCGAATTTTCTAGTGCTGAATACCGGATGCCTCAGGCCGAATATTCCATTGACAATGCTGTTATGATCGCTGCGGCGGCCCATTATCGGTGGAAAAAAATGACACCGCAGCAAAAAAAACTCCTGAGTAGTAGCTGGAAAAAAATTGGAACTGATGCTAATTTAAAATTAATATGATTCGGGTGACAAATTTCGTTGGAAAATTTTAAAGTGCGAGTTGCGTAAAATAATTATTCAGTTTTTATACGGATAGGGACTAAGTTAAATTTATAACAGAATGAAACTTTTTAAACCTCTTTTTTTCGGAATAATCGCTTCACTTGGGGCTCTTTTTTTAGAATTACTATTGAGCCTGTTCTTGGGAAGTCCGGAAAAGCTTAGCAGCCTTTTTTTCAGCACGCTAAGCCCATTGCTAATCGCCGCAATTTTAATAGAAGAATTTTTAAAATTTATTTTTATATATAAAAATTTCCAGCAGATCGAGGTTTGGATGAAAAGTTCTGACGAAGAAAATAACTTCAAGAGGGCTACTCTTCTTGATTCATTCCTGATCGGCTTGGGATTTTCTTGTTTGGAGTTATTTTTTATTCTTCTGAATCTGCCCGGACAGAGTCTTCACGCTTTAGGCCTGACTATCCTGGGAACGGCTGCAATCCACATCTTGACAGCAGGAGTTATCGGATATCTTGTTGTCGCGGCCCGAAAGATGAGTCTGGATTGGACTGCCAAAACCCTGCTGATAGCTTTTTCTCTTCACTTTATTTACAATTACTTGATAATATATGATTTTCAACCTGGCGCAATCCTCCTTTATTTGTCGGCACTGCTACTGACGCTGATTACTATGATAATTAAAATAAAAAGTGCTCCTTCACGTTTCGTGGCTTAGGAGCATTGAAAAGTAAGGCTTCTAACGGGGCTTGCCAAATATTTTTTGCTCGCCTATAATAGATTTGAGATAATAACCTAACGATTACAAACTAATGGTTAAGATTAAAAGGTCGTTTTTAGAGAGACTGACCGGTTCAAAAAAGATCGAGCCTGAAGAATATGAATCGGAAGAAGTGACTCCGACAATAAATAATATATATAAAGAGGAAGAAACAGAAATGATTATAAACTCCTCGCCTAAAAAAAATATGCCAGAAGAAAACATCTTATCCAACGATGGTAGCGAGGGTCAACTGACCATAGACGTATATCAGACCGACAATGACATCGTTATAAAATCAACAATCGCCGGAGTCAAGCCGGAAGACTTGGATGTGACAATCAATAATGATATGATAACTATCCGTGGTGAAAGAAAAAAAGAGGAAGAAGTGCCTGAAGAAAATTATTATTATCAAGAGTGTTATTGGGGAAATTTTTCCCGATCAGTAATTCTACCGGTAGATGTCCTGGCTGACAAGATAGAGGCTTCTATGAAAAATGGTATTCTAACAGTCAGATTGCCCAAGGCGGATAATACTAAAACTAAAAAAATACAAGTCCGAGGATTCTAAGCTTTTCTTCTAAAAAACTCCTCTTGCTGGGCGGGAGGAGTTTTTTATTGGATTAAACAGGGTTGTTTTTGCTTTGCTTTTAAGGTATTCTAAGTTTATGCATCCCGCTATAACGTTAACTAATTCACTGATAAATAGTGGGTGATTTAGTTCATAATTTCCATTTTCGATGTTTCAAAAAATAAGTAAGATTTGTAATGAAATGAAAAAATTGCTTTATTTTTTAATTTTAGCCTGTTTTTTTTCCTTTTACCCGTTCTTAACCCAAGCTGGAGACATTAAGCAGGAAAATTTATTATCTGTTAATTTCCTGCGCAACATTCCGTTAGAGATAAATTTGAAAATTGGCAGCAACAATTATGCCCTATCCAAGGCTACTGTGGAAAAATGGACCAGAGAAAAGTCAGAGCTTTTTTACCGTCCCAAATATCATTCCGAGATAGAAAATCCAAATTTCTGCCAATATAAAAAATCTATAATTTGCAGCTTGTTTTTTGATGCCAGAAAAGAGAATCATATCCAAAAAATATCAACTTTGGAATTGGATGAAAAGCTCATGCGCTCCTTCCTGGACGATTTGGCCAGACAAACTGATAAGGATCCGGAAAATGCCAAGTTTGGGATGGAAAATGGAAAGGTCTCTGTTTTTTCTTTGGGTGCTAAGGGAACCAAACTAAACAAGGAGCAAGGATTGCAGGCGTTGCTGGCCTATTTCAAAAATAGTAACTGGGGCACTTCTATTAATCTGCCATACGACGAAAGTGAGCCTGAAATATCAACCGGATCTATTTACAATCTTGGCATTAACTCACTTATTGGAGAAGGCCGTTCCAATTTTAGAGGTTCTCCAAAAAACCGTATTTTTAACATAAATGTCGCGACCAAAAGGTTTGATGGAATTTTGATAAAGCCGGGGGAAGAATTTTCTTTCGTAAAAATACTGGGCGAGGTGGATAAGGAACATGGTTATCTGCCGGAATTGGTTATCAAAAAAGATAAGACCGAACCGGAATTTGGCGGAGGAATTTGCCAGGTTTCCACCACCGCCTTCCGAGCCGCCATTTATAGCGGACTGGAGATAACTGCTCGCAGGAATCACGCTTATCCGGTCCAATATTATAATCCGCAAGGTATGGATGCCACTGTTTATGTTCCCCGCCCCGATCTGCGTTTTCTGAATAATACGCCCGGCCATATTTTAATTCAAACTAAAACTGAAGGCACAGAATTAGTTTTCCAATTCTATGGAACGGATGATGGAAGAAAAACTAAGGTCATCGGACCGACAATAACCGAAAGAAATCCAGATGGTTCATTGAAAGCCACTTTCACTCAGGAAGTACGTGATAAGGATGGCCATTCGATAATTGAGGACGTTTTCAACAGCGCCTACGATTCTCCGAGCAAATACCCGCATCCCGGTCAAACACTGACACAAAAACCAGCTGAATGGTCCGACAAGGAATGGAAGAAATATAAGAAAGAAAATAATCTTTGATTATTTCATTGACTGTAGGATTTTCTTTGCTATAATAGCTTTATTGCCGATCAGGCAATTTTATATTGAAAACGAGGGATTAGAACGACGCGCTGGTAGCTCAGTGGATAGAGCAGTAGCCTTCTAAGCTATTGGTCGCAGGTTCGATTCCTGCCCAGCGCACAGGAATGGGAAAGGGGTCGGGAAAACGAGAGTTTTCCCGTGGTGGAAGTATTGAAATCGCAAGCTTGCCTACCGGCAGGCAGGGTTTCGAGGAGCAAAGCGACATTACTGCCCAGCGCACCAGAATTGGTATTTTAAAATATTATTTAAAATTAAGCGCTGTTAGCTCAGTTGGTAGAGCAGTTGCCTCTTAAGCAAACGGTCGCTGGTTCAAATCCAGCACAGCGCACACGTGCTAATTTAGACGATATAAAACACAATACCAGACACACAAAACAATAAGTCTCTGGAGTGGCGATCATAGTTCAATGGTAGAACACTGGTCTGTGGCACCAGGTACCTGGGTCCGATTCCCAGTGATCGCCCCCCTGGAGATTTCTAAAAAGAAGGACGCGAGATCAAAAACTAATTATTACCATTTTTTATCTTTGAAAATGGTGCGGGGTGAAGATTGGGTATCTGGCACCTCTACCTGCCTTAGATTTTAGATGCCGTCGTGACGAAATGGATATCACTCTATAGTGAAGTTTATTCCGATTAAAGTGCGCTCGTAGCTCAATGGATAGAGTGCTTGGCTTCGGACCAAGAGGTTGCAGGTTCGAGTCCTGCCGAGCGCACTTTGTGCGGGATATCAATAATTCTTGATTCGAACTTTAGCAATAGCACACAAAAAAATCTCAACCTTAGTAGGTTGAGATTTTTGTTTTACGTAATTCTTTTATTTAAATTGAAATATGTCCGGAATGTTGCCTAGGTCTTTTTGGTAATCGGATCTTCGCTGCTTAATCTTGTTAATCACCGAATCAAATTTATTTTTATCGAAATCGATGTCTCGTTGCTTTGTGTTTATATATTCCTGTTTTTGCGCGTCACCCCAATTCGGATTGAAAGCATAGACATACCAAAGATAAACACTGTAGCCAATTGCCAAGAGAAAGATGAGTACAAGAAACCAGCCACTAGCCTTTCTTATCAAAAACAAACTTTTTTCCAACAGATCTTCCGTGTTGATATTAATTTTTTTGGCCTTGAAATCCATAATACTTATTTTATATATACTGCGATACTCAAAGTGCTGACTAAAATATTTTCTGGCTGAATATTTTCTGCTTTTTTCAAATTCGCCCCAGAGCCATCGGCCGACTGATCGACTTCTTCCTTGACCAAGCTTAATGAAAGCACGTTTACGTAATAATCAAAGTTTTCTAATTTATACAAAAATTGAATAAAGTTTTCATATTTTCCTTCCAGTGTTATCTCTATGAAGAGGTATTTGTCTGACGGTAAGCCAGAAACAATGCTCTCATCGTCTTTCTTAGGCTTTTTTGCTTTGCTAGAAGCGCCATCCTTTGCTGCGGTCGAGACATCATCTATTTTCAAACTGATTATGTTGCCTGTTTCTTGCGCCAAAAGTTCCAATCTTTTTATGAAATCAACTGAATTGTTTTGCTCCAGAACTACATTCAAATTTTTTTTCTCCTGATTGAAAACCGCTCGCATCTCGCCCATTTCGGGCAGTTTGGCAATTCTTTCTTGGCTAATCTGGTTATCGATTTTTACCTTTTCTATTGCGTCTGATTTTTCCCGAATCCCGGATAACAGCGGCTTGATTATAAAAAAACTTAACGCCGCTAGCAACAGGGCATAGGAAACAATGTTTATCCAAAATTTGTATTTTTTCCAAAAATCTTTCATACGATTAGCGCAAACACTCTTTTTTAATGCTAAAATCAATTTGAAATTCTACATCTTTCTGGGCAACCAAATTAGACAGGGGCAGATTGACATTGGAAAAGCACTCCTCCTTTTCCAAATTTTCTTTGAAAGTTATCAAATCGTCGCGGCTTTTCGCTTTCCCAGTCAGCAAAACTAAATAATCGCTGGTTTCGATTTTTTTCATCTCGATGGTATCCGAAAATTGCTTGTTTATTTTTTCAAAAAATTTATACCAGATTAGCTGACCTTTTTGTATTTTGTCAGTCTGTGAAATTATTTTGCCCATATCCCTAGCTTCTTGGTCATATGCTTCTATTTCTTTATACTGTTCATTGTTGTCTGATAAGATAACCGGTTTTTCCACGCTCGCGGTTACTTTCAAAATGTAGCTTGTGCTCACGAGCATTGCTATGAAAACAAGGATAATTCCCAACAATTCTGTTTCCCATTGAAAAACCCGGGTGAAGCGCTCGGCCTTCCTTATTTCTTTTTCTTTGGCTGGAGGAATAAGATTTAATTTAATCATAATGAAGTCCTCTCATGGCAAGGCCGACTACTGTGGCATATCGCACTGAATCTTTTTTGCTGATTATCGGCAAATTGTTGCCTAGTTGCAAATTAATCCACGGGTTTCCCAGTTCCACTTCCTTGTTCAATTTTTTTGCTAGATATGGAATCAATCCTCGTAAATTTCCGCCGCCGCCGCATAAAATTATCCGCTCTGTCTTTGCTCTTTCCTTTGCAGTCTCCTCATAAAAATCCAAGGTGCCTTTTATCTCATTGACAAGGTTCTCTAAAAGATATTTTACCGAATTAAAAATTGGGCTGTCGCTGTTGCTATTTTCGATTCCGTGATTAACCTTGGCTTCTTCCGCTTCTTTCTTATTCAGATTAAGTCCTTTACAAATGGCGTCGTTGATAGATTCCGATGAAAAAGATATGCTGGAAGTAAAATAAGGAGTTCCCTTGGAAACCACGATAAAACTGGTCCGCTGAGACCCCATATCTACAATCAGAGAAGAGCCTAATTGACATGCATCTTTGTTTTTTTGTTCGCTAGTCAGGCTTCTGGATGTCGCGACCGATTCGATTTCCAGACCATACACTTCCAGCCCGGCCTTTTCTAGAACATCGACCGTATCATCAATGATTTCTTTGGATACGGCTGCGGTCAATATCTCCTGTCGGTTTTTTTCTGTAGAACAATTGAGTGCTTGCCAATCAAAATAAACCTGCTCAATCGGAAGAGGGATATTCGCCTCCATTTCCCATTTTATCGCTTCAGCAATCTCGTGCTCTTCCATTTCGGGCAGGGTAATTATTCGGAGGAATGCCTTGGATTCCGGTATCGAACAAATAACTTTTCGGGTGTTTATTTTTTTCGGTCCGGCTT
>PFVN01000062.1 GCA_002790635.1 Candidatus Moranbacteria bacterium CG_4_9_14_3_um_filter_42_9 | reverse complement strand
CGGTGCGACGAAAAGTTTTGCAAAATATATTCCAGCCCTTGACAGCGCGGAGAATCTGTCAGCGTATCTGCCGGGTGGTTTTAATTCAGGCTCCAGTATAAAATCTTTATCCCCGGATCTTTCCAATGAGATTCTTTATTTGACTGGGGGCGTAACTTTTAGCGGATATACATCAGTAGCGCGCTATTTTCCATCTTCCCAGTCAAGCCAAAGTCTCACCAACACGGTCTACGATACTTTTGGGAACGTTAGTATAGAAGCTTCCACTTTTGATACGACCAATAAAGTTTTATACTTCGGCGGAGAATCCGGAAAATTCGGAAAATACGCCGTTTCGTCCGACACCACTCTTTCTGGCACAGTTTCAACGAGCATCCAAAACTACCGCGATTCGTCCGGCTACGCCTGGCTCTGGGTCAAGGCGACCAACGAATTTTCCCCGCCGAGCGTTTCTGCCATTTCTGCTCCTTCCGGAGGCACTACTACGACCGCTACCTGGACTTCCGGGGAAGGCGCGGACGGCGCGGTGGCTTATGCCACGAGTTCCAAGTCTTCCTGGGATGCTTATACCAGTTTCGCCTATGAAACTGACGCCGGCTGGAAAACATCCCATTCTGTGACTATCAGCACCACTTGCTCTCCGGCGACTACTTATTATTATCGCGTCCGCTCCTGCGACTCGTGGGGAAGCTGTACGGTCAGCGCGGAAAACACCACTACCACCACGGATTGTGGCGGAACCTGCTTACATCTATATTTCTGGGATGGCAAAAAATGGCAATTCAAAACCGATACCTTTGCTTCAGGCGGTCTGGCCTATGTCAAAGGCGGCATCAGCGGTTTTGTGGTTCCCATACCCCACGAGCTTTATGCTCTGGAAAGCCAATTGGAAGAAAAAGACGGCGCTTATGAGATTCGTGTATTTTCCGACTTGAGTGAAGTGGATTATTTTGACCAAATGGAGCTACTTTCGTATGTGATTCCGGACAATCTGGAATTGGGAACGGAAAATCCGAGCTTCGGCGCGGCGGCCGGATCAAAAACAATCACCCATACCATTGATCCGGGAAATTTGTTTCTGCCTAAATCAGCCACGCTTCTGGATACCGGAGAAGACATAAAGGATGCTGTGTCCAAGCAGGACGGCAACCGCCTGTTGTTCAATCCGGACAAGGAAAACTATTCATACAAAACCATGGAATTTGATTTTGGCGATCTTTCGCCATATCAGCTGAAAAAATTGGTCGTGGTCGGCTCGTCGGCATTTCCTGACACGAAAAAAGGTATTGACCGGAAAAAATTGTTCGGTCCGGTGGAAATTCTTGAGGTGCAGGACGAACAAGGCAATTGGCAGGCAGTGCCGGCCGGCAAGGTCAATTTTGCCAAGCCGGTGGCTTTTGAAAAAAGGCAGGTTTTCGATATTTCCAAAATTTTTATTTCCGAGAACACCAAGCTCCGCATAAAGTATCTTTATAAAACCAGAATTGACCAAATTGCTGTGGACGTCAGTCCAGACTATCCGCTGAATTTGGTCCAATCACTCCCGCTTGAATCGGCGGATCTGGAGGGCAACAATTCCTACCATCCGTATAAACGGGGGGAAACAGTTCCCGATTATTACGTTACACAAAAAAGAGACAGTGAATATTTCGGAAGCTATACCAGATACGGGGAAGTTGCGCCTTTACTCAAAGAACAGGATGATAGGTTTGTCATTGTGGCCAAGGGAGATGAAATTACCACAAGATTTAAGGTGCCAACGGATGATGTTTCAGCGGGAATGAAGAGAGCTTATTTAGCCAGCACCTGGGGCTATTATAAAGCAGAAGGGAAAAGTAATGTGCCGATGGCAGTAGATCCTTTGCCCTTTGCGCAGATGAGCAATTTTCCCTATCCGGCCGAAGAATATCCATATAATAATGACGCGGATTACCAAAATTATCTCCAGACTTACAACACGCGCCTCATTGACCAGGATCACAAATTCACTGATTATCTACCGTGGCAGGAAAAAATCAATTCCGATGTTAAAAATATTTTTGAGAAAGGCAAGGACCTGCTGAATGATCTGATATCGAGGACCGCCCTCGATAAAAAAGTAGTGGGGGAATATCAGATGCACGCGGAAAATTCCAACGGCTCGGCCGACACGGATTATATTGAAATGTCGGTGGATAGCGAAACGCGGCTCAAAGGCGGGATCAGGCTGCCGGGAGGAGTACGATTAAAGTAAAATTTTAAATTTTTAATTTTAAGTTTTAAATCAAATTTCAATTTTAAATGATTAAAAAAGAAAATAAATACGATCTAGAGGAAAGGACTTCTAAATTCAGCTGTGAAATAATAAATTTTTCCAGAAAAATAAAAAAAGATATCATTAACAACCCCTTAATAAGTCAGCTAATAAGATCAGCGACAAGCATTGGAGCAAACTACTGTGAGGCCAATGGCGCTAGCTCCAAGAAAGACTTCAAAAATAAAATTTACATCTGTAAAAAAGAATGCCGAGAAACCAAATACTGGCTGGAGATTTTGGCCAATGCTAACCCCGACTTGAAAGAAGAATGCCGAAGTCTTTGGAAAGAAGCTCAGGAGTTCACACTCATATTTTCCAAAATTACCCAAACCCTCGAGAAGAAATTTTAAATTTTTAATTTTCAGTTTTAAATCAAATTTCCAATATCCAAATTTTAAAATTTATTTAATTTAGATTTCAATTAAAATTTAAAATTTAGAATTTAAAATTTCCCCGTATTTAAGCCTCTTGTTTGCACTTTTATCAAAAAAGCCTTATAATTAAGCTATAAATAATCACTTAATTCATCACGAAAAACCACCATGGAAAACCCACAGTCCGGCATAAATCTAATGAGGCCGCAGCACAATCTCTCTCGCGGAGAAGAAGTTAAAAAAACCGAAACCAAAGAAGAAAAATCCAGTTTATTCGCGCGAATGCTGGACAAGATAATGAGTCTAAGCATTTTTATGCTTTTTCTCGGGTTGCCCCTATTTTTTACTGGACTGACTTTCCAGGGGATTGCGTTTGAAAAGCAGATCTACTTTTATTTTTGGCTGCTGCTGGCGCTGGTCGTCTGGGCGGCTAAGGCGGTGGTTGTCGGGGAGATGAAAATTCGAAGAACCCCGCTCGACATTCCGATCCTGGCCTTCTGGCTGGCATATCTCATCTCGACCATTTTTTCCATTGATCGTTGGCATAGTTTCTGGGGATTTTTCGGCGATCCGTCGCGGGGCCTTATGAGCGTAACGGCGCTGGTAATCGCCTACTACATTCTGCTTAGTAATTTCAACAAAAATATTTGGAAGTGGTCGGTAGCGGCCATCGTCCTCTCCGGCTCGCTGCTGTCCATCTGGACGGCGCTCGGAGTGCTGGGGATAAAATTCCTTCCGGAAAAATTGTTGCAGCTGGTCCCCTTAAGCCTGGTCGGTTCGGTTTCGGGGCTGGGAATTTTTTTCGGAGCTCTGATTCCGGTTTTCATCGCCGTTATTTTCAAAATGCGTTCCAATGAGCAGATGACCGGTTTGGCCAGAAATGTGTTCACGGGAATAGTTTTGGCTGTGACGGTTCTTGACCTGTTTCTCCTCCTGACTCTCTATGCTTTCGTTCCCTGGATCGGAGTGCTGGTCGGCATGGGATTTTTCCTGATCTTCATTCTTTCGCAGATCATCAAGCCGTCCCAAAATTGGACTTGGCTGCCGATGATCACTTTTGTTGCGGTGCTCATTATTCTCATGACTGGGGCGGTGAATTTGGCTCGCATCAATCTGCCGGCTGAAGTCAGCCCGTCATATAAAATGTCTTGGGATTTGGCCAAGGAAAGCCTCAAGGACAAGGCGATCGTCGGCTCCGGACCGGCTACCTATGGCTATGATTTTTCTTTTCATCGCCCGAAGGATTTCAATCTGAACAATTTCTACAATCTGCGCTTCTATCAAGGAACGGGACTGATCATGGAAGCTCTGCCGACCATTGGCATACTCGGCACCGTGCTACTAGCCATCCTGTTGCTCTCGTTTTTGAGCGTCACGATCTATCTCTTGGCCAGCCAGAAAAACAAAGACAAGACCTACTCGCTCGGCTTCGCGACTTCCTCCATCATCTTGCTGTACGCCGGGGTGACGGGCCGGATCGAAGGGGCGCTCCTGATTTTTTCCGTTTTGGTTTCTGCCATCGCCTTAGCTATTCTTCTCAAAGAGAGCGACTCAGAAGAGCGTTTCATCAACCTGTCGCTCAAAGCTTCACCGAAATTCGCTCTGGCCCTAGCCTTTATCTTTATGGTCATTGCGGCCGGCGTGGCTTACCTTTTCGTGTTCTTGGGCAAGATTTATGTGGCTGATCTTTACGCCGGTTCGGCCGCAAGACAATCCCAGGTTACGGAAGGCGGTTCCATCACGAGACTTGCTCAGGCGGCCAATCTCAATGGCCGGGAAGGCAGGTATTTCACCCGGATCGGTCAGGAATATATGGTGCTAGCCAACAATGAAACCCTCAAGGAAGAAGGCAGCGCTGATATTGAAGCGGTAAAAAGATATCTCAACAATTCCATTGTGGCATCAGTGCGCGGTCGGGATCTCATGCCCAAAGACGTTTTGGCCGTAGAATCCTTGGCGCAAATTTACGAAAACGCCGGACTCTATATAACCGATTCGCTGAATTTGGCGGAAAACATTTACAAAGACGCGCAAAATCTGGAACCGCATAATCCGAATTATTTTGTAAAAATTGGACAAATTAAAACAACTCAAGCTGCCGCGGAAAAAGATGAATCCAAAAAGAAACAGCTCATCCAGGAAAGCCAGGAGCTGTTCCAAAAAGCTATCGATGAAAAAAGCAATTTCGCCCCGGGATATTATTATCTGGCGCTGACGCAAGAAGCGCTCGGCAATCTGGACGGCGCGATCGAAAGCGCCCAGAAGGCCTTCGGGAGCGACCGGACCAGCATCAACTACGCCTTTAATTTGGGTCGGCTCTATCAGGCGCGCGGCCAAGGTGATGACAATCAGAACGCGGAAATTTTATTCAAACAGATTTTGGGTGTGAATGACAAGGAAGTGAACACGCATTTCAGCCTGGGGATTCTTTACGAAAAAACCAATAAAAATAAAGAAGCCATTGATGAATACAAGAAAGTCGTTGATCTTCTTCCGGTTGCGCAAGCGGATGTCAAGGCGAGAATTGAAAAGATGATTTCGAATATCCAGGCGGGCATCGAGAATACTCCGGAAAATCTGCAAGTCAGCCCAACGCAATAAACAAACCCTAAAGCTCAACTTTAGGGTTCCTAAAGTTGAGCTTTAGGAAACATATAAAAGAACGGAGGTGACAATATGAATGGTGTACAAACCTGGGGGGAAGCGATAACTATGTCGCTTTTGAGCCTATGGGAAAGGTTTATCAACTTTGTGCCGGCGCTGGTCGGCGCAGTTTTGGTTTTTGTTTTCGGCTGGATCATCGCTGCATCCTTCGGTAAATTAGTTGAAAAAATGGTCAAAGCTGTCCGCGTTGACCAGGCCTTTGAAAAGATTGGGGCGGGTAAAAAGATGGAGGAAGCCGGAGTTAGCGGAAACATTTCGGGTTTTCTGGGAGGACTGGTCAAGTGGTTTTTCGTGCTAGTGTTTTTGCTGGCGGCGGTTGATATTCTGAAGTTGGAAAAAGTGACCACTTTTCTCAATAGCATACTGCTGTATATTCCGAACGTTGTGGTGGCGGTTATCATATTGGCGGTGGTGTTTCTGCTGGGAAACTTCGTTTACAAAATTGTTAAGGGCAGCACCCGGGCGGCCGGAGTGATGTCCGCGACGCTTCTGGCAACAATTTCCAAATGGGCCATAATTATTTTCGGTATTTTGGCGGCGCTTATCCAACTGGGAATTGCGACGTCTCTCGTCAGCACGATTTTCATCGGATTTGTGGCTATGTTCTCCCTGGCTGGAGGATTGGCCTTTGGTCTTGGAGGAAAAGACGAAGCGGCGGCAATACTCAAGAAATTAAGGGAAGAAATAACGGATAGGAAGTAATCAAGAGTTTGAGTTAGTGGAAAAACAAAAACCCCCTTTAACGGGGGTTTTTGTTTTTAACCAAGGCTACTGCAAGGGGGGGGTTGACAGGTTCTTGACAGCTGTTTGTATAATTGATACTATTACGACACGCGCAAAAAGCTAAATTTAAAAAGATTTTTTAATGGTAAGAACCATACAATCTACTCAAGGAAAAAGCGGGTGAGTCTTTTCGGCCCAAGGCCGATCAGCCTAGGGCTGATGTTTCTCAAAGATCCCGCTGACAAGCGGTTTTTTTGTTGGCTTTCATACGCCGCAGGCGAATGGCCAGACAACAATCCGCCTTGGGAGGATGTTTCTCTTGAATTTGGCGCTGAAATTGAATTATGTTACATGTTTTATGCTACATGTTGCATGAATAGATTTCCGCACCAAGTCGAACCTTCCCAATTGAATAGTAGGTCTTATCACTCATGTTTGTTTCTGAGTTTGCGGAAACGCGGACAGGCATGACGTGGTTAGTTTTTCCCAGAATCAACCAGGAAGATGATTTTGGGAATCCCTAATATTCTTTTGCAACAAGATATTAGGAAAGTAGGTTAATCCCGTAAAATAAAATTTTGTTTTCACAAAATTTCATCACGGGATAAATGCAATAGTATCAAGTTAACAATTTAGAAATTGTTAACTGCTAATCGTCCCGTCGCTCTCGAGCGACAGGACAAAATTCAAGAGCGGTAATACTAATGTGTATGGTGGATGCCTTGACATTAAAAAGCGATGAAGGACGTAGCTGGCTGCGATAAGCCTCGGGGAGTTGTTAAGCGAACTTTGATCCGGGGATTTCCGAATGGGACAACCCAACCCGTGCCTCACTATGTTCGGCACGGAATATCTAATTTCTAATATCTAATTTCTAATAAATGTCTAATGTCCAAATATCCAATGTCTAAAAATTTGTCATTGGTTATTCAGGAATTAGGATTTGATTAGTAATTAGAAATTCTTAATTGGTAATTCCGTAACGAACTGTAGTGAGTTACGGGTTAGCGCTGTTTGAATACATAGGACAGCGCGGCGCACCCTGGGAACTGAAACATCTTAGTACCAGGAGGAAAAGAAATCAATGAGATTCCGTCAGTAGTGGCGAGCGAAAGCGGAAGAGCCTAAACCATTCCTCACTAGCGTTCAGAATGAAATTTTAAAGCCTAAATTTCAAATTTTAAATCAAATCCAAATGCCTGAATTTTAAAAATTTGGTCATTGGAAATTTAAAAATTCATTGAAAATTGAAAATTTAAAATTGAAAATTTCCGAGCGGTAGCGAGGAGTGGTGTTGCGGGGCAATCTTACTCGTTTAATCGGGGTAAGGACTATTTTATTAGCGGAACGTTTCTGGAAAGAGCGATCAAAGAGGGTGATAATCCCGTACGCGAAAATGAAATAACTTTATGTGATTGTTCCCAAGTAGGGCGGAACCGGAGAAATTCCGTCTGAATCTGGGGCCACTATAGCTCCAAGGCTAAATATTTTTAATGATCGATAGCGAACGAGTACCGTGAGGGAAAGGTGAAAAGTATCCCGATGAGGGAGATGAAATAGTATCTGAAACCATATACTAACGAAGAGTTGGAGCCGTTCGTGTCTCACTGCGTGAGACACTCACGAGTAAAAAGTTCTTAAAGTCCGTAAAGTTCATAAAGTAATTTCTTTATAAACTTTTAACTTTTTAACTTTATAAACTCGCGAAGTGTCGCGCGAAGCGAGACGCGAGCGGTGACAGCGTGCTTTTTGTAGAACGAGCCAACGAGTTAGTTCTGTGTTGTTGACTAAGCCACTTTGTGGCGGAGTCGTAGTGAAAGCGAGCCTGAAAGGGCGAACTTAAATAGCACGGACTAGACCCGAAGCCAGGTGAGCTATTTATGAGCAGGGTGAATCCCAAGTAACATTGGGAGGAGGCCCGCACCCACGAGCCGTGCAATACTCGGGGATGACTTGTGAATAGAGGAGAAATTCC
>PFVN01000054.1 GCA_002790635.1 Candidatus Moranbacteria bacterium CG_4_9_14_3_um_filter_42_9 | reverse complement strand
ATGCGAAAGTTGTGTTTTGTATTGCCCATATGCTTTTGATTATATTGCAGATTCTGTGTCTAGTATATGGGGTACCTGCCACATTACACACTAACAAAAAAAAATGACCTTGTCAAACAGGGGTATTTATATTTTTTAATTAATTTTCTATTTTTTACTTGATAATATGCCAACATTATAGTATTCTGAAATATATTAAATATACATTTACGCATTAGTTATGCCAAAATATTTCAAAATATCATCCAGCCTTTAATTCCTCAACAGAACTAGAGATCAGCAATCAATAAACATGACTAAAAAATGCTACATTAAAACTTTCAGCTGTCAACCCAGTACCAAAGCAGGGCTTGGTACGGGTCAAGAATGAATGTATGAATAAGAAGTACTATATTAAAACGTTTGGCTGCCAGATGAATCATAGCGACTCCGAACGAATCGCTACTGTTTTGGGAAATAACGGGCTAAAAGCAGCTTCGAATATAAACGAGGCGGATTTTGTAATATTCAACACTTGCGGCGTGCGGCAGATGGCCGAGGACCGAGTTTATGGACAAGTTCACAATCTCGCAGCCCGTAACCCAAAACCAGTAACTATAGTTACTGGATGTTTAGCTGCTCGCAAGGATGTGCAAAGACGCTTGAAAAATAAAGTGGATTTGTTTTGCGAGATAAAAGATTTTCCGAAAAAAATTAAAAAACTTGTCATCCCGAGCAAGGTCGAGGGATCTACTATTAAAAAATTAGATTCTTCGACTCCTCCGCCATCTGGCGGATTCGCTCAGGATAACAGAGATTATTTAAAAATCATTCCAAAATACAAGAACGGCTTCCAAGCCTACGTACCAATCATGACCGGCTGCAATAACTTCTGCTCCTACTGCGTCGTGCCGTATGCCAGGGGTCGAGAGATTTCTCGTCCGGCGGAAGAAATAATAATGGAGGTTAAAAATCTAGTTAAAAAAGGTTACAAAGAAATAGTCTTGCTTGGTCAAAATGTAAATTCCTACAAAGACCATGGCTCATTATCCCCTTCTCCCTTATCATGGAGAAGGTGGCGCAACGCGCCGGATGAAGGTAAAACAACAAATTTTTCCCAGCTCCTCAAAAAAGTTAACGCTATTGCCGGTCATTTTTGGATCAGCTTTATCAGCAATCACCCAAAAGACGTCACGGATGAAATGATCCAAGCGGTCGCCAAACTTCCCAAGGTTTGCGAGTGCTTTCACCTGCCGGTGCAATCTGGCAATGATGAGATTATCAAAAAAATGAATCGCAGATACACTGCCAAGCAATATCTTAATTTGATAAAAAAAATAAAATCCGCCTACAAAAAATATAAGCCTGATAAACTATTTTCCATAACTTCGGATATGATCGTCGGTTTTCCGGGCGAGACAAAAAAGCAATTTATGGATTCGGCCGAAGTGATGAAAAAAGCCAAATATGATATGGTTTTTTTCGGTCAATACTCTCCGCGTCCAGGTACAACCGCCTGGAAGATGAAGAATAATGTTTCCAAAAAAGAAAAAGCCAGGCGAGAAAAATATCTCAATGAAATACTCAAAAAAACCGCTTTTAAAAGCAATAAAAAGTACATTGGCAAGACGCTGGAAGTGCTAATCGAAAGCAAAAAAGGCAATTTCTACTTTGGAAAAACACGCACAATGAAGAATGTGAAAATTGTGAAAGTTCACCCTGTTGAATCCTCGCAAAGCGAGGACGCCATGGGAGTATTCAATAGGGTAAAAATAACAAAAGCAAACACATGGAATCTGGAAGGGATAAGGACAAAATAATAATCATTCTCGGTCCTACTTCATCGGGAAAATCGGTTATAGCCATAAGGCTTGCTCGAAAGTTTAATGGTGAGATAATCAGCGCAGACAGCCGACAAATTTATCGCGGAATGGATATCGGCACCGGTAAAGTTACCGCAGCTGAGCAAAAAATGGCCCGCCATTGGATGCTTGATGTCGCCAGTCCGAAAACCAATTTCAATGTAACGCAATTCAAAAGAAAAGCGGAGAAAATAATCTCTGATATTCTGGAACGCAAAAAAGTTCCGATCATTTGCGGCGGTACAGGTTTTTGGATAAAAGCTGTTGTTGATAATGTAAGCTTTCCCCGCGTTAAACCAGACTGGAAATTAAGAGAAAAACTTGGCGATCTAAGCTCGATGAAATTATTTTCCCTGCTTAAGAAATTAGACTCAGAAAGAGCAAGGACTATAGATAAAAAAAACAAGGTGCGGCTTATCCGTGCTATTGAGATATGCAAAAAACTCGGCCGAGTTCCGAAAATAAAGACATTTGACTTTACGGCGGACAAGATCGAATTTACAAAATTTCTGCAAATCGGCGTAGATGTGCCTCGCGAAACGCTAAATGAAAAAATTAGGAAACGCCTGAAAAAAAGATTTCAGGCAGGTTTGGTAGAAGAAGTCAAGACGCTGAAAAAAACCGGGCTAAGCTGGAAAAAAATCCAGAGTTTCGGCTTATGTTATTTCTGGGTTCCTTTATATCTTGAAGGAAAAATATCTTTGGACGAACTGGAAGAACGGATTTATTTAGCCGAAAAGGATTATGCCAAGCGTCAGATGACTTGGTTTAGAAAAGACAAGAGGATAATTTGGTTAAGAAGCTATGCAGATATTGAGCGAGAAGCTAAAAGATTTCTGAGTTATTCCTATAAATGATTAGTCCCGGCTGTGGTTCCAGCCGGGACTTTTTTGATGGCTCTAAGCCTTATTTTTGGCAGTCTCCCGCCCTCCAAAGTTCTTTTTCATCTGTTATCGGTGCAGTGCAATTTTTGCAACCCCGACCTCTTTTTTGGCATCCCCCTTCATAATTGAGGATACACGCTCTGATTTTGGTTCTTGCTTCCCTGATTTCTTGCCGGCTTAAGCAATAGCCTCTGCCCATGACTGCCTCCTTCTGAGACTGATGTGTCGATTAATTCCCTTAAGACTAAAAAGACAAAAAAAATCGCCCTATAGGCAACTTTCGGTCACTTTGCAATATTTTTCTTTAGCATTTAGACAACTCCTGTTTCTCATATTTTGTCCATTCTATCACCTCTGAATATTTCAAGCAATGCCAGTTATACACACCAGATATTCTCGTTATTTTAGCTTTTTTTCTAATAGTTCTCGCGCTATTTGCGGATTAGCTTTCCCTTTCGACTCCTTCATAACTTGACCAACTAAAAATTGCAGCGCATTTTCTTTTCCGCTTTTATAATCCTCGACTGATTTGGAGTGCTCACCTAAAACTTTGCCGATGATTTCTTCCAGATGTTTTTCGTCGCTCACTTGCAGAAGATTTTTTTCTTCGATAATTTGCGACGGATCTCCTCCTGTCCGATACATCTCCTCAAGGACAGTCTGGACAGCAGTAGAGCTTATTTTCCCTTCCGCGACAAAGCCGACTAACTCGGCATAATTTTCCGGCGTTATTTTCACCTTATCTATAGTTTCCTTGTGCTCAATCAGGTGTTTCTGCAATTCGCTGACCATATAATTAGCCGCTAATTTTACGCATTTTTTCTTGTCCACATTAAGCTCTCCGCAATTCATTTTTTCTTGGACCTCGGAAACCACTTGCTCAAAGTAAGCGGCTAAGTTTTTGTCGCTGATTATAACATCAACATTTTCAGAAGACAGGTTATATTCATCAATGAATCTTTTTCTCTTGGCATCAGGAAGTTCCGGTAATTTTTTCATTAAATCTTCCACGTATTCCTGGGTAAATCGTAAAGTTGGAATATCAGGCTCAGGAAAGTATCGATAGTCATGGGCTGATTCCTTTTTGCGTTGGCTAACGGTTTCTCCCCTATTTTCATCCCAGCCCCGCGTTTCCTGAATAATTTTTTCTCCATTTTCCAGAGCCGCCTTTTGGCGCTCAATCTCATAGTCAATCGATTTTTCCACTACCCGAAAAGAGTTTAGATTTTTGATTTCAACTTTTGTTCCGCTCAGCTTATCTTCACCCTTTTTGTAAAGCGAGATATTTACTTCACAGCGCATCTGCCCTCTTTCCATATCCGCCTCGGAAATTTCCAGATACCGGAAGATCTGCTGAATCTTCTGACAAAAAAGGCGGGCTTCCTTTCCGCTTTCAATATCCGGTTCGGTCACCAGTTCCATCAACGGTACGCCGGCCCGATTAAAATCAACGAGAGAATAACTGGCGCCCTTCGGATGAACAAGCTTGCCTGTATCTTCTTCAAGGTGAATCCGGGTTATGCTGATCTTTTTTTGGATTTTTGATTTGGGATTTGGGATTTCCAGAACTCCGTTCTGGCAAAGCGGCTGATCATATTGCGAAATCTGATAACCCTTGGGCAGATCGGGATAAAAATAATTTTTCCGGTCGAATTTAGAAACTTCCCGCAACTGGCAATTGAGAGCCAAACCGGCTTTTTGCACGAATTCAATGGCTTTTTGGTTCGGTACCGGCAGAGTTCCAGGCTGTCCTGTACAAACCGGACAAATGTTAACATTGGGTTCTTCTTCCAGTCCCAGGCCGTTTTTACTGTCACAAAACATCTTGGAATTAGTTTTTAATTCCACATGGATCTCCATTCCAATGACTGGCGTATATTTGCTCATATTGATGTTTTTCTACCGATTATCCCCGCTGCCCTGTAATTTTCCCCGCTCCAAACGGCTATATAGTTTTTCGATGTTTTTTTCCGCGATATCATCCAATGATAATCCTAGTTCGCTGGCCAATTGCGAAACATACCAGAGAACGTCTCCAAGCTCTTTTTTTATCATCTCCCGCGTCTCATCATCAATCTTCCCGCCTTTGTCCCGAATGACTTTCTTTATTTTTTCCGATACTTCACCGGTCTCACCGGACAAGCCAATGGTCGGATAAATAAAATTCTCACCGACATTAGGATAGAGGGCTGTTTTTCTTGATTTTTTTTGGTAATCTTCGAAGTTCATACGGTTATCCGTAATTATTATCCGAGCAGTTTAATTTTAGCACAGCTCTCAGGAAGTTGGAAGAATGAGTGTTTTTAGAAAATTTTGGCAAAAAAAACTATAGGTGCAAGCCATCGCTACTTTTTATAGGCTTTTTGGCAATTGTGATACTATAAAATCATGTCAAACATGAATTTTTTTACTCCATCTAAAATTATCGGATTATTTCTCATTATTCTTGGGCTGAATTTCGTCTGGGAAATTTTCCAAATGCCTTTATACAAAAACCATTCAATAGGTTTTTTTGACACGGCACTTATCCATCTCTGGGCATCCCTGGGAGATCTGCTTATTTTCGTTATTATATACTTACTGGGGCTTATGGCATTCAGAAACAGAACGTGGTTTTCTCAAAAAAAATATTCGCCTTTCATTCTTTTCGTGATATGTGGATTTTTTATTGCGATTATCATTGAAAAATACGCCCTTGCTACTGGAAGATGGTATTATGATAAATCAATGCCAATCATACCATTTATCCGAGTAGGACTAACTCCGATACTCCAAATGATTATATTGCCTGCTATCATTATAAAAATTGCCAGAAAAAGTTCACAACAAAAATGAAAGTAAGCGTTTTTATGACTGCTTTTGTCTTCATAATTTATGATTTTAGCGATTTGTTGAAAACCCAAGCGAAAATCCAACCCGCAACAAACGAATATATGGCCACTTCAACAACTCCAATCACCGATCCCTGCAAAGTCACCCGGCTTCCGACATTAACCGCGTTCGGAATATGGAATAACGAGGCCATCAACTTTGTGGAAAAATCAGGAAACAACGCCACGAAAACGGAACACGCTGCATAAAACAGTGCCGATACCCCCGAAACATAAAGCGAAAATCTTTGATTGCCTAATTGCATAACCACACCTCCCTTCTATTTTATTGATATATCACCCGCTACCTTTTGACTTTCAACATCTTAGCGTTGATCGCCACAACCACGGTGCTTAACGACATAAAAATGGCACCCAACGCCGGAGAAAGCAAAATTCCAAAACCCACCAATACTCCCGCTGCCAAAGGAATGGCAATAACATTATATCCAGTTGCCCATATTAAATTCTGAACCATTTTTTTGTAAGTGGCTTTGCCGAAAAGAACGAGGGAAGCGATGTCTTTCGGATTGCTGTTTACTAAAATTATATCGGCTGTTTCAGTGGCGATGTCCGTTCCGCTACCGATTGCTATTCCCACATTGGCTTGAGCCAGAGCTGGGGCATCATTGATGCCGTCTCCCACCATCGCCACAAATTCTCCCTTAGCCTGAAGTTCTTTGACTTTCTCTTGTTTTTGATGGGGCAACACCCCAGCAAAATAGCCGTCCAGTTTCAAAGTTTCCGCCACACTTTTAGCCGAACTTTCATTGTCGCCAGTCAGCATCCACATTTTAATCCCCTCTTTTCTTAACAACCGAATGGCATCATAGGACTCGTCTCGGATTGTATCGGAAAGATTTAAGGCACCGACCAAATTCAATCCGTTATTTTCAATTACCACGAATATCATCGTCCCCTCCACTTGATTCAATAAATCTGGGACTGATAATCCAAGTTCTTTCAGGTAGCCAGGACTGACAATGATTGTTTTCTTATTGTCCGCCACTGCTTCTAAGCCCTTGCCTTTAATTGCTTTGAAATTGGTTGCTTCCAATTTTCCAACTTTCTTATTTTCCGCTTCAGATATTATCGCCCTGGCAATGGGGTGTTCAGAGTTTTGTTCTAAGGCCGAAGCGATTTGTAAGATTTTATTTTCATCGTAATTGTTATCCAAAGTGTAGATTTTCTTAACACTAAATGTTCCTTTAGTTAATGTGCCAGTCTTATCAAAAATGATAGTTGTGATTTTTCTGGAATTTTCAAAAGCCGTTCTGTTCCTGATTAAAAGCCCGCTTTGAGCTGACAAGGCGGTGGAAATTGCCACGACCAACGGCACTGCCAATCCTAGAGCGTGAGGACAAGCAATGATAAGGACAGTGGCTGTCCGCTCTATGGCAAACGCAATGTCTTTACCCAGTGCTATCCAAGTTATAAAAGTTATCGTGCCAATAGTAATTGCAATAAGCGTGAGCCAAAAGGCAGCCCTGTCCGCCAAAAGTTGTGTTTTGGATTTTGAGGCTTGAGCATCTTTAACTAACTTAATCACTTTGGAGAGATAAGTTTCCTCACCTACTCCCTCCACTCGGATTTCCAAAGAACCTTCTTCCGTAATTGAACCGCCAATGACTTTGGAGTCTGCAACTTTCGAAACTGGATTGGCTTCGCCAGTCAGCATCGATTCGTTCACAAAACTCTCGCCTTTTACCACGATTCCGTCTGTTGGGATTTTCTCTCCAGGCTTTACCAAAATTATGTCGCCCCTCTTCAGTTCGCTGACATTAATATCAACCACCGCATTTTCCTTCTTAAGATGGGCTTTATCTGGAATCAGCTGGGATAACTTTTCCAAAGCACGAGATGCTCCCATCACTGATTTCATCTCTAAATAATGTCCAAGAAGCATGATGTCAATCAGTGTTGCCAGCTCCCAGAAAAACACTTCGCCCATTAGCCCAAATGTTACTGCCGAGCTATAAAAATAGGCCACGCTAATAGCCAAGGAAATGAGTGTCATCATTCCCAATGCCTTGTGCTTGATTTCCTGAACCGCACCAGCAAGAAACGGACTGCCCCCAAAGAAAAATACAAAAGACGAAATTAAAAACAAAACCCACTGGTCGCCTGTGAATTTAATAGAAATTCCCAATAATCCCTGAATGAAAGGAGAAAGGGTGAGAATCGGAACAGTAGCA
>PFVN01000034.1 GCA_002790635.1 Candidatus Moranbacteria bacterium CG_4_9_14_3_um_filter_42_9 | reverse complement strand
GAAATACATCTGGTCGCATGTATTATTTTGCGCTAAAAGCACTGTTGCCTAATTTAGAATTTTAATTTTATGGCAGAAGAACAGAATATACAACCACAAAATTCAGAAGCTACTGTTCTGGAAAGCAAAAATAATCAAAACATCGTTCAAGATCAGGGTGATAAATATACTCTTGAAGAGCAAACCGATAATAATACGAAAGAAATTGAAAGATTGAAGAGAGAATTATCGAACGAACGATTCAACACGATTACTATTTTTGGAGTCTTTGCCTCTCTCGTTACTTTTTTTAGTGTTGAAATCCAGATATTTAAAAATATAGAAAATTTCTGGTTGTTAATAGGACTCACTTCTTTTCTTGTTAGTTCGCTTTTGCTCTTCGTTTTTTCTATACATGCAATAGTGCGTGATAAATTAAAGTGGCGTGATTTTTTTACAACTCCGATATTTTGGATATTTTTAATGTTTCTCATTTTTGCTTTTACAATTTTCTTTTTAAATAGCAAAGGCATAAATATTGATCTTAAAATTCAAAACAGATAATAAGGAGTTTTTGATTTTGGGCATTCACCCCTTTATTTCCCTTCTGCCCTTCGCCCAAAACGAAAAAAGAAATTTTAAAATTTTTTAAAACAATTCCGACTGCTGTCGGAAAAAAGAAAAGGAATACATCAGCTAACAACGAGTATCCGGTTACGGCTTTAATCCAAAGGTCTCCACCCAAATTTTTCTTACGCTCCGCTTCAGAAAAACTTCGGATTGCCCGCGCACGTTAGGCGAAATAATAAAAACCCCACTTAAGCAGGGTTTTTTAAATTTTCCAAAATGCTATTTTTTCCCTGGCTGGGCAGGCTTGGCTTTCTTCTTCGGTTTCTTGGCCGGGGCTTCTTCGGCGGCTTTTTTGTCCGCCTTGGCCCCGCTCGCATCGCTACGCGAAGCGTTGCGGGCGAGTTTTTTGGCTGCCTCTTTCTTTTGAGCAGTCTTTTCCGCCATTTTCTTGAACCGGTCAACGCGTCCGGTGGTGTCCATCATTTTCTTTTTGCCGGTATAAAAAGGGTGGCAGGCCGAACAAATTTCGACTTTCATTTCTTTTACGGTCGAGCCGGTCTTGATGACGTTGCCGCAAGAGCAGATTATTTGGGCATCACTATAATATTTGGGATGGATTTCTTTTTTCATGACAGTTGCTATTTTTATTACTCAGTCAGCGTAGCATAGGAGGCGTAAATTGACAAGGGTCGGCGCCGATGATATACTTTTTGATGTATATTATCAGTCCGATAATGTATAAGCCCGGTAGTGAAACTTCGAGATTATATCTTTCTGAGCTGGGCTCGGCTCGAAGTTCTACTACCGGGAATTCTCATACTTTCTGAAGCCTAGCTTGCCCCAAGTCTATTGGGGAATAATGGCTGTAAAAACGGAAAGTAGCGGATGATCCCCGCGGGGGAACATAATAAATAAGTAAGAAAAAAACATGATAGCAGAGAAAAAGGCTGTAATTCAGCCCGATGCAGTTGAAGCTGCTGCGGCAAAAGCTTCCTCTGGCGAAGACTATTTCGCCAATTTTGATTTTGGAGGCCTGGAAGTTGACATGAAGTCCATGCTGAAGGCTGGTGTGCATTTCGGCCACCAAAAGGCCCGTCGCAGTCCGAAAATGAATGAGTACATTTTTGGAACCAAAAATGGAATCAACATCATCGATTTGGAAAAAACAGTCGCAAAGTTAGAGGAGGCGACGCAGTTTGTGAAGAAAATTGTGGCGGAAGGACAGCAGATTCTTTTTGTCGGCACAAAAAAGCAAGCCAAGCGGCTGGTTGAATCAGCTGCCAAAAGATGCGGTATGCCTTTTGTTGTTGAAAGGTGGCTGGGCGGAACGTTTACCAATTTCCGGATTATCTCCGAACGGGCGCGGTATCTTCGGGACGGCCAGGAAAAGATGAAAAAAGGGGAATATGGCAAATATACGAAGTTCGAACAGATGAAGATAGGCGAAGAATTAGATAAACTAGAGAACAAGATGGGCGGCATCAAACAGATGACCAAATTTCCCGGAGCGATATTTGTCACCGGAATCCTGGAAGACAATTTGGCAATTCAGGAAGCCAGAATTAAAAAAATTCCCATCATTGCTTTGGCGGACACCAATGTTGATCCGAGCCAGATTGATTATCCGATACCGGCCAATGAAGATGCCGTTTCATCACTGCGCCTTATGATTGCTTACATCACAAAAGCGGTCATTGACGCGAAAAGCTCCGCTGCTATCCCGAAAGAGAATGTTGCCGCGGAAGCCAAGAAGACGCAGGGATAAAAATTATAAATATCGGCGAAAATAAACATATGAATCTGGAACAAATAAAAAATTTAAGGGAAAAAACCGGCGCGGGGATTGTTGAAGTGGAAAAAGCTTTGCAGGAATCCGGCGGGGATGCGGAAAAAGCCATCGTCATTCTTCGCAAGCGCGGCCAGGAAAAGGCGGTCAAAAAATCGGAAAGATCAGCCAAGGAAGGCGTTGTTGCGGCCTACATCCATTCTAACGGAAAAGTAGGAGCTATCGTCAAACTTTTTTGTGAAACTGATTTCGTCGCTCGCACTGAAGAATTCAAGGAATTAGCGCGGGACTTGGCGATGCATATCACGGCGTCCAATCCGAAATATCTGAAACCAGATCAGGTTTCGGAGAAGATCATTGAGCAGGAAAAAGAAATCTGGGTTGCCCAATTGGAACAGGAGGGGAAGCCGAAAAATATAATCCCCAAAGCGCTCATTGGCAAGGAGAAAAAATTCCGCGAAGAATCGGCACTTCTCACTCAGCCATTCGTAAAAAATCCGGATTTGACGGTTGGTGAACTCATCGGCGAAAAAATCGGGAAAATTGGAGAAAACATCCAGGTAGGCGACTTCGCCAGATTCGAGTTATAATAAAAAAAGATGCCAAAAGTATTAGTCAGAATTTATCCATGGGAAAGTCCGAAATTATATTTTAGTGATTTTGACTTATCCTTGGGAGATCAGGTCGTGGTGGCTTGCGATCAGACTAATGAAATCGGCAGCGTCGAGGTGGTAAAAGTGGAAACCAAAGAGGTGGCTCGGGAAAAAGTTTTGCGCTCGGCGACCGGGAGAGATAAAACGGTTTTTCGAGAACGACAAAAGGAAAAAAAAGAAGTCATCGATATTTGCCGCGCGGAAATAAAAAGAATGAACCTGGGGATGAAACTGGTGGATGTGGCGGTGAGTCTGGACGGCAAGCAGATAGTATTTGCTTTCACATCGGATTCAAGAGTTGACTTTCGGGAATTGGTGAAAAATCTTTCCACGCAGTTTAAAAAATCCATCCGGATGCAACAGATCGGTTCGCGGGACGAAGCCCGGAAACTTGGAGGCTATGGGATTTGCGGTCGGGAATTGTGCTGCGTCAGGTTCGGCGGAAATATGCAAAGCATAACGACTGACATGGCGCGCGCCCAGCAGATCGCTCATCGGGGCACCGAGCGGATCTCGGGGCTTTGCGGACGCCTCATGTGTTGTTTGGCCTATGAAGCGGATCTCTATCGGGAAATGCTCAAAGGTATGCCGGAACTTTTTAGCTCCGTGAGCACGCGCGAAGGCAAGGGAACGGTGATTGAAATAAATGCCGTCAAGCAAGATATAAAGGTCAAGTTAGAAACAGGAAAATATATAACCGTGAAAAAAGAATATCTTAAGGTTTAAAATTGCTAATTCCTAGTATCTAATTCCTAATAAAATCCCAATTTCCAATATTTAATGCTAAAAAATTTTGAGAATTGGTCATTAAAAAATTCAGGCATTAATTAGAAATTAGAAATTGGTAATTAGAAATTAATTTATTATGCTGTACTCAATCATTCCGCCAATTTTAGTCGTTTTGAGTCTCGTGGGACTAATCATATTTCTGGTGAAAAAAGCTCCGCAGGTGGCGAATCTGCCGGAAGAACACAATTTTTCCGCGGGTTCAAAAATTGATTTGCGGGAAGGAGAAACATTTGACAAAAATGTTTGGAAGGCCAAGCGTTTGAATTGGCAAGCCGGAGAGCGGGTATTTTTGGCGGTTTTGGAAAAAATCATGAAATTGTTGCGTTTTATTTTCCTCAAGCCGGGAGCAATCTTCAGCCGTTGGTGGGTCAGCATAAAAAATATCCGGAAGAGTAAAGCGGCTGAGCAAATCCTTGATGACCAGGCCAAATCCGCCGATGAAGACATAATCAATAAAATTAAAAGCTATCAAGCCGAGAAAAAAATTGTTATAAACAGAAACGGCTCGCGCTCCGGTAAGGATAGCGAAGAAAGGTCGGTCAAGCCGATGGTCAGCGAAAAAGTGGCCAAGCCAAAAACTGAAATAAAAGATCGTCTGGAAGAGCTCCTGATTGAACGAATTGCCGCCAATCCCAAGGACATTGAAGCGTATGAACGGCTCGGGCAGTATTATATGGAGATTGAGAATTATGAATTTGGCAAAGAATGTTTTAAGCAAGTGGTGAAACTCAGTCCAACTAACCGCAATGCCAAATATGCGTTGAAAAAACTGGAGCGGTTGCTTTCATGATTATTGATGCCGAAGTAGCCCCGACGATTCTGTCGGGGCCCCGACAGAATCGTCGGGGCTCAGTGGTAGACCTGCTCGCAAACGCTACGCGAAGCGTTGCAGGCGGGGCAACTGCTTTGCCCGCCCGCTTGACACGCCACCCTAGCTCAACGGTAGAGCAACTGTTTTGTAAACAGTAGGTTATCAGTTCAAATCTGATGGGTGGCTCATTGATGCTTTAAAAATTGAAAATTTATAGAATTGGGTAGGTGGCGGAGTGGTCAATCGCATTTGACTGTAAATCAAACGCCTTCGGGCTTCGGGGGTTCGAATCCCTCCCTACCCACAAGAGTTTAATTCAATATCTTCTGATATTGAATTAAACTTTGTTCGATCCATGGATTGGGATTCGAACGGGCAGTAGTGAAACAAGTCGTCTCGACGCAGTTAAACGCCGATGAATCCGAGTGAGCGAGGATTCAGCGCTGCCCAGGGCAAGGAGTCCGCGTAGCGGGCGACGCGAAAATCCCTCCCTACCCACAGAGGGAAAGTACATTTAAAATTTTTAGCAAAGTAATATATTGAACAGGATGTGTTTGACTATTATGTCGTTTTGTTATAAAATAGCAATATGGATAGAAAAATTTTAGAGAAATATTATATTAAGGAAAAAAAATCCGTATCTGCTATTGCTAAAATTCTCCAAAAGAGCGAAACAGGAATAAACTATTGGATTAAAAAATATAAGATCGAAAAACGAACCATCAGTGAAGCTGTGTATCTTAAAAATAATCCAAATGGAGATCCGTTCAAAATAAAAAATCCAAAAAGCCTATATTTATCTGAATTAAAAGGAATCGGATTAGGATTATATTGGGGGGAGGGAAACAAAAAAAACAAAAATTCTATTAAGTTAGCGAATACTGATCCGGACTTAATTAAAAAATTTATTGAATTTTTGGTTAAAATCTTAGGTTTTGATAAAAACAGCATGAAGTTTTCCTTACAGGTTTTCGGCGATATTAACTCGGCGGAAGCAAAAAATTACTGGATTAATCAATTAAAAATCAAGCCAGGCCAGTTTTGTAAAAAAGTTACAATTACCAAATCCGGAAAAGCAGGAACTTACAGGGGAAAAAACAAGCATGGAGTCCTAACAATTTATTGTCATAATACGAAATTAAGGAATATTATAGTTAATATGTTGCCGTTGTAGCTCAGTTGGTAGAGCACGTCCTTGGTAAAGTACTGCCCGCTATCCTGGAAACTTGATAGCGTATCCCGAATAACGGTTAAAGGCCTTTGCACTAGGTTCAGACCGTGGCCCTGCTAGGTGGGGCCCGAACGACTGACAAGGGAAGCTAAGTCCCAAGTGGATATGCTTGATATACAGTCTACTCCTCTAATAAAGTGTTTTTAATAAATAGAGGTAGAAATGAAGGACGAGGTCAGCAGTTCAATCCTGCTCAACGGCTCAAGAGTCTCCGGTTCCCTGCCTGCCGGCAGGCAGGAATCCCGGTCAACGGCTCACGACTAATAAATAACCCGCCTGCCGGCGAGGCAGGCAAATAATCAAAATGGCACGAGAAAATCTGGTAAAATTAAAGTGTGAAGTGTGCAAAAACATCAACTATTTCACTCAGCGCAACAAGAAGAAACTGAAGGAAAAGCTGGCGATGAAAAAGCACTGTCCCAAGTGCAAAACGCATACGATGCATAAGGAGATGAAATAAAGCAATCTTTACCGCAATTTACTTTTTATGATAGACTAAAAATGGAAGTTACATAACTTTTCATCATAGTCTATGAGGCAAAAAGGTTTATTTAAAAAGGCTTTAGTATTAAGAAAAAGAGGCTTCTCTTTTAGGGAAATACACGAAAAAACCGGAATAGCAAAAAGCACAACAAGTTTGTGGCTAAGAGACATTGATTTATCCAAAAAAGCTAAAAAAAGAATAAATAATTTAAGAATTCGAGGCAGGAAAAAGGCTGCCGAAACAAATAAGAAAAAGAGGGAAATAGAGAGCAGGGTGATATCTGAAAAAGTTGAAAGTTATTTTGATAAAATTAGTTATCCGCTGGTTGATCCCCAAATAGCATGCGCATTATTGTATTGGTGTGAAGGATCCAAACATAAAGCCAATGCCACGGTTTCCTTTATAAACGCGGATCCCGAGATGATAAAATATTTTCTCTACGTATTTAGAAATTCTTTTAATCTTAATGAAAAAAAGTTCAGGGCACTTGTTCATTTGCATGAATATCACGATGTCAAAAAGCAACTAAAATTTTGGTCAGATATTACATAAATTCCCATTGGTCAATTTAATAAATATTATTTAAAGAATAACACAGGAAAGAATAAAAAAGAAAATTATCCTGGATGCATAAGTATCAGATATTCAGACATCAAAATCTATAAGGAATTAATTTTTACGATAAGAAGATTAATCAAAATATAATGCGGGGTTAGTTAAATGGTATAACTGCGGCCTCCAAATCCGCTGTCGGGGGTTCGATTCCCTCACCCCGTGCATAACAGAAACAGTTTCTCGATGAGGGGCTGTTTTCGTTTTATATGGGAGCATTTCAGCGGTTCGAAGGCGGGCCTTTTGCCCTTTTCTAAGTTCTGCGCTTTCTACAATCCAGTTGAAAGGCTCCGCGAGCCTGAATTCCTGTATTTTCTGGTCTTTCAGGAAGATGTTCGAAGCTATAATTGAGATGATTTCTTTTTTGGTTTCCGGATCGCCTTTGGCGAATATCTTTTTAGCGTTTTTGATGAAAATAGAGGCTTGTTCTATTTTCTCAAAAACATTGCCGAAACTATCTTTGGAGTTCCGCAAACTTTCTTCCAATGACGCTTCTTCATTTTTGAGTTCGGCTAGTTTTTGATTATAAATTTCTTTCGGAATGGCATTATCAATGAATTTCTCAATCAGGGAGTCCTGTCGAAGTTTGTTATTTTCCAAAAGCATTTGATTTTTCTTTTCAATGTCGCGGGCATTATCCCATTCTCCCCGGCTAGTGGCTTTGGCCGCTTCAACCATCAGATCGATAATGTCCTCATCGAATTTAAGCTTGGCCAAATGCCGGTCAATTTCCTTGATCAAGTCTTCTTCTCGCAAATATTTTTGCGAGCATTTGTCCGTGCCTTTAGATTTTGTGCAATGGTAATAAGTATGCCCCCTTTGCGTTTCAGCGGTTATTTTCAAGCCGCACTCACCGCAAACCAAAGGCCCG
>PFVN01000093.1:2695-8194 GCA_002790635.1 Candidatus Moranbacteria bacterium CG_4_9_14_3_um_filter_42_9 | reverse complement strand
TCCGCTAAAATAACCTACTCGGATATCCGCTCTGGGTAATTGGGTGCCGGCCGCCTGCAATTTATCCGCGATTCGCAAATCATCCCTGGAAAGCTTATTGGGCACGATAAAGACTTTTTTTTTATAGTTTCTTAGCACATCAGCCAAGAAAGAGGTTGAAGCGGAACAGATTTTGACATATTGATCAACCAAAAATTCTCTACCCAGGCCGGTTTCGTATGCTTTTTTTTCCAGCTCGTTGGTGTTTTTGAGATAATCAATTCTTTCACGGTATTGGGGATCAAAAAGAAGGTCATCCGTGTCAAATATGATTTCTTTTTTTTGCGCCTTTATTTTTTCAACGAGCTTTCCAATTTTTGGAGTAAAAATGGTTTTATGAAAGATAAAGACCCGGAACTCATCTGCGTAGCGCAAAAGGAATGGGTCGTCCGACATCGCAACAGCCGCAGCGAAACCATGCTGGTTTAATTCCTCGGCCACACCAAAGGCACGGTAACGAGCGCTATCTCCCACTCCGCCAGCTATAAAAAGGATGTTGCCGGTCTTTTTTTCTGCCAGCGATTTCAAAAAAATGCCGAGATAGCCGGTAATTTTTTTGCCGCCATGCCAAACGCCCTCCTTTTTGATTGAATTGGCGGCTTTTCCAATTTTAATAAAAAAAGATTTCACTAATCAATTTTACATCATAATTAGCGCCTTGGCAAAAGTTTTTTTTGGCTTTATAATAAGGTAATGAGACTCTCACATACAACTTTAAGCCCGCGCCAATTGTTCGCACTTTTTGTCCTTTTTTGGATCGGATTGGGCTGGCTGGGAATAATCTTGGCGCTTCTCGGCATTTTTTTTAAAACCATTTTGATGGTTTATTTTTTTATTTTTGGCCTTGGTCTGGCGTATCTGGCAGTTGTCAATTCGGCCCGGATAAAATTTAACCGCATATTCTTTCTGATTTTGTGCTTGTTGCTGGGTGCAATTGTCCTTTTTTCCAGTTTCACAACCCCAACAATTTTTTCCGGCCGCGATCAGGGTTCACTGAGCGAAGCCGCCATCCGTCTGGCGCAAAATCATCAGTTGGAATTTTCCTTGCCGGCCGCGGATGAATTTTTCAAAATTTACGGTCCCGGCAAGGCGCTTAATTTTCCGGGCTTCAATTACACGCAAACCGGAAATCTTATCACACAATTTCCCGTGGGCTATATCGCCTGGCTGGCTGTTTTTTATTCATTTTTAGGACTGCCGGGTCTCGTTTTAGCTAATGGTATATCGTTTTTTATTTTCCTTTTATCATTTTATCTGATAGCGCGACAATATCTTAGAGGTTCGTCATCTTTTATTGCTTTTTTGCTTGTCCTGACTTCCTTTGTTTTTTCCTGGTTTTTTAAATTTACCTTGAGCGAAAATTTAGCCTTGATGCTTTTGTGGTTTGGATTGTATCAATTTGTTTTGTTCATAAAAAATGCCCAGCAGTTTAATTTGTTGGCTTGCTTCTTGTCCATTGGACTTTTGGCTTTTGCCAGAATAGAAGCACTGGCCTTTTTCGCAATAATGCTGATAATTTTATGGTTCCATTGCCAAAAAAATTGGCGCCGAGTTTTTTCTATAGCGATCGGCAAAAAAATTTCTTTAGTATTCGCTGGTATAATCATACTGTATTTTTTTAATCTTGCTGCCAATAGCCAGGCTTATGTCGCGCTGGTCAAGGGAATGATCAAGCCCTTTCTCGCTTGGCAGCAAAATATCGGAAATCCAAGCGAGGGTTGGCAGATTTTTTATGTTGCCAGGATTTTTATGGCTTACGACCTCTTAATTTTTGTTTTTTTGGGCGCGGCCGGTTTTGTCTCGGAGTGGAAAAATAAAAAATTTACAAACCTTATCCCTTACCTGATTGTGCTGCCGGCTTTTTTTTATCTGCTCCAACCCAGCGTTTCCGCTGATCATCCCTGGATGCTCCGACGTTTCGTTTTTGCCGTAATTCCAATAAGCATTTTATATGCTCTTATGTTTCTCGAACGATTTTTTCAGCGTCCGGCAATCTTTTATTTTTTTTCGTCTGCCTTAGTGGCAACCAACCTGCTGATTTTTACACACTACCTTGACTTTTCTCCAAGTCAAAATTTGCTTCCTCAAATCCAAAAAATAGGCGATAATTTGAATGCTGATAGTCTGATACTAGTTGACAAAAATTCTACCGGAGATGGTTGGTCTATGATGACTGGGCCGCTCAACTTCCTTTACGGAAAGCAGGCTGTTTATTTTTTTAATCCGGCCGATCTGGATAAAATTGATCGGAGTAAATTCAGTGTTATTTATTTCATCATTCCGGAAGATAGTCTGGGAATGTATAGAAATTCGGGAATATTGGAAAGGCTTATGCCACAAAAAGATTATGTGATGGAAAATTCAATTTTGACCAGTCATTCGACGGAAAAAAAATATTCAGTCTCGCTCATTGAGTTGCCGGATAAAATAAACATTTCAACTCAGGGGAAAATTTATTTATTAAAAAAATGAAATTTGATCTTACGCGTGAAGCCGTTCTGGATGAAAAGAATCGCAAAATTTACCGTTTTTTACAGGCCATCCTTTATTTAGCCGCGTTTTTTGGCGCGCTATATTTATCTTATTTGATCCTTTTTCCTATCCGGACATTTGAATTTGACTTTACTAATCCGAATTCCAGTGCCAATAGCATTATAAGTCCAAGAAGTGAAGCCGGTTCTTTGATACGCGACGGAAAAATATCCAAGGATAAAAAAATATATTTTGACACAGCGCTGGTCGGAAATTTTTCTGAGGCCATTGTAAGTTTTACGTTGAGCAGAAATTCAGCTGAACCCGAATTGGGAATAGCTGAGATTCGACGTTCCTATCAGGCGTTCTTTTATCCGGAAGGCAGTCCGATTGGGTTTCGGAACGGAACTCTGGTAAAAAATAACGGCAATTTTTATCTTATTTCTGACGGCAAACTGAGAAAATTTGAAAGCGTGAATGCGGTTCGAATACTCGGTTTTCCGCTCGCGGCCTTCATTGCAGTGGATGCGGAAGAAATGAAATACAATTCGCCTAGTCAAGAAATTACGAGTGCAGGAAAATATCCCGATGGAGCACTTTTTCAAATTGATGGCGCGTATTATATTTTAGAGGATCAAAATTTAAAAAGGTTTGCCAGTGTCTCCGCTTATTTAACGCAATATTCGTCCGGTCAAGCAATCAGCAAAGACAGTGATTTTCTTGCGCAATATCCGTTGCACAACGATCCAGCGGGTTTTAGTGACGGCTCGCTTATTTCTTATGGCGAGGGGGTTTATGCCATAAGCGGCAAAGATTTTTTTCCAATCGATAATCCAATAACCTTTGAAGCTATGGGCTATGATTGGAATAGCGTTATTCCAGCTAGCGCGGACGAATTGGCTTTGTATCAGAAAGGAAAACTGACCAATATTAAAGGCGTCCATCCTGCCGGGACTGTTTTTTCCGTTGTTGAAGACAATTGTTACTATTTAATCCAAGACGGCTTGAAACATTTTTTGCCTTCCACAAACATCGCCAATTCTTGGGCGAAAAATAATCCGATTATTGTTTCAAAAAAAGGACTGGAAATTTTTAAAGACTGCAGTGTTGATAAAAAGATATTGACCGCCCGAACATATGTCTGCAAGCTGCCGATTGAAAATCTCGCAAATCTTCCTGGAAAGGATTATGAAATTATGCAAAATTTAAATCGAGACGTAGAAATTGATTCACTGGAAGTAACTTTCAAAAAAACGGTTTCCTTTGCCAATCTTAAGGCGACGCTCCGTGATATGTTAAATCGTATAATCATCAGATATGTCCCTCGGACTTACATTCAATAAAATCAGCTGGAATAAATTGCTGATTGCGTATAAGCTGCTAAATGACGCCCTATTTATTCTAGTTATTTTTTTCGTGCTTGCAATGCTCGCCGAAGGCTTGTTGCCCGGCATTGTCTCGTCGCATCTCGGACTGTATAAAATTATGGTCGTAATTTTAGTCGATATAACTGTAATCAATTATTTTTCTGCCAAACTTAGGATAGGGACGACAAAATTTTCCCTAAAAAAAACAGCGTTTATGTTGCTGCTTGTTCTGACGGCCTTGCTTTTTAATAGTTTGCTCAAAGCCGATCTAGTTTTGAATTTATTTATCTTGTTTTTTGCCGGACTGATTTTTTACTTTTTGTACAAAACTATCCTTCTAGAAAAAAATTAGCTTTTAAGAAAACCCAAGGTTTCGCGGGCGCATTTTTCCCAGGAAAATTTTTTGATCTGCTCCAATCCCCTTTCAATCATAAGTTTTCGTAATTTATCATCACCCAAAACTTGTTCTATTTTTTTCGCAAGTTCCGCGGGCTTATTAGCGTCAAAATAAATGGCCGCGGAACCGCCGACTTCCGGCAAACTGGAATTTCCCGCTGCAATAACCGGGACTTTTGAAGCAAAAGCTTCTAAAACCGGTATGCCAAAGCCCTCGTAGAGAGAGGGCAAGACAAATACTGCCGCTCCCCTCATTAGATGTCCCAAATATTCAAATTTGAGCTTTCCGGGCATAATAATGTCATTGCAAAAAGGGCTTTGAGCTACTTTTTCAACAATTTTAGCCCATTCCCAGGCTTTTTCGCCAGCTAAAACCAACTGGACTTCCGGCATTCTTGGCTTGAGCGACTCGAAGGCCCCAATCAGAGTCGCCAAGTTTTTTCTTGGCTGTATTGCTCCGGCATAAAATATGTAGTCTTTTTTGATCAGAAACTTCTTTTTAATCTCAGTTTCTTTTTGCAAGTTTCGCGGAATTGAAAAAATTTTTTCGTCAAAACCATGGTAAATGACTTTTATTTTTTCGGTGTTTGCTTTAGGAAAAAATTTAAGGATGTCTTTTTTTGTTGACTCAGAAACCGCGATAATTTTATCAGAATTTTGAATCGCATATGCGGAAAAATAATTAAGCCGCCGCAAATCTTTTTTAGGAAAACTATCTGGAAAATATTTAAAAGCCAGGTCATGAATAGTGACGATGGTTTTCAGATTTTTTTTCCTAACAAATGGTATCGTTTGCATCGGCATCCATAAAACACCTGGTCGATCTTTCCAAATTTCCCACGCAAACCGACTTTGCGTCCAGAAAAAAGGAAAAGCCATTTTCTTTATTTGGTAATTCGGAAAGGCAAGAGGGGTAAGTTCCGGATTGAAATCATTTTTGTGATATATCAAAAAATCGCTAGAATTATCCAGCCCGCCAAAATATTTCAAAACATTTAAGATATAAACGCGGGTTCCGTCAATCCGATCACTATCGAGGTCAGCCGCTTGAATCGCGATTTTCATCCCGTTAGATTTTTTGCGAAAAATAATTTAAATATTTAAAGCCACACCAAACAAGGAAGAAAATTTATTCTAAAACAATCAATTTAAAAAACTCTAGAGACATTTATTCACGTTTTTATTTTTTGCATTGCGAATCGATGAATTTCCGGATATCCTTGCC
>PFVN01000093.1:0-2686 GCA_002790635.1 Candidatus Moranbacteria bacterium CG_4_9_14_3_um_filter_42_9 | reverse complement strand
CCGCTCCAGTGCGTAAGAAAAAGTCGCCTTTAAATAATTTAAAGGGTCTCCGGTTGTCAGCCATTCACCATCTTTGACTTCTTCCGCCAGAACCACTCCTCCTTGCTTCACATATGTTTTGATGGCATCGGCGATCCATAGTTCGTTTCCCTTACCGAGCGGAGTTTCCCTAAGAATATCGATGATTTGCTGATTTAATATATATCGCCCAAAGGTTGCTAATTCCGAAGGAGCATCTTCCCGGCTCGGCTTCTCGATGATGTCCTCAATTTGATTCGTCCCTTCCTTGAGTTTAACGATGCCGTAGCGGACAACTTCTTCCGGTGCGACCTTTTGGGCGCCGATGATCAGGTGCCCGTGCTTTTCGTAATCCGCTACCATTTGCTTGGTAAAAGAAACTTTTGACTTTACCAAATCATCGCCAAAAGCGAAAACGAAAGGTTCATCGTCAACCAGGCTCGCCGCCGACAATACCGGCGTCCCGTTGCCATACGGCCCTTTCTGCCGGACATAGATAAAGTTGGCCATTTCGGCAATTTTGGCAATTTTTTCCGACGCTTCCACCTTACCGTTCTTTCGGAGATCATTCTCCAGAGCAATGCTGTGATCAAAATGGTCTTCCAGCGGCTTCTTGTCCCAGCGCGTGACGAAAATAATATCTTCAATTCCCGCCTCTACAAGTTCTTCAACAACTAACTGAATAATCGGTTTGTCCACGATCGGTAACATTTCTTTGGGCATGGATTTGGTAGCCGGCAAAAGACGAGTTCCCGATCCAGCGACGGCGATAATGGCTTTTTTTATTTTTTGGAATTTTTCTTGCGGCATAAATTTAAAGATATTAAAAAAAATTAATTCAATTTTTTCTTTGCCAGAATTTTCAGTTGCTCATTAAATTCCTTGATCGCTTTTTCAACTATCGGATGGAATTTTTTGTAAAGACCTTTGTTTTTTACAATATTCCCGGCTTCCAGCAGCGAATCAAAAGTTCCCGCATCCAACCATTCACCGTGAAACGAGCTGACTTTGAGTTCTCTGAGCTTCAGGTAATAATTATGCAAAGACGTAATTTCAATTTCGCCGCGAGCGCTCGGTCGCGCTTTTTTGGCCGCTACAACGACTCTCTTGTCGTAAATATAAATACCAGGTATGGCAAAGTCACTTATCCATTGCTGCGGCTTCTCGACGATTCTAGTCGCCTGGTTATTCAAATCAAACTTCACGACGGCGAACCTTTCCGGATCACTCACTCTTTTTGCGAAAATATGCGCGCCGGTTTTGAAACTATTGATGGCAACAGAAAAATCGTCTTCAAAAATATTGTCGCCCAAAATCATCGTGACTGAACCATCGCCGATGAAGTTCTCCCCGATAATGAAGGCATCTGCCAATCCGCGGGGGACGCTTTGCACTTCAAAAGAAATATTAATGCTATATTTTTTAAATATTGAACCCAAAAGATTGAGGTATTGCCCGCTATGCTCCGGAGCTACGATCATCAGAATATCTTTGATGCCAGCCTTAATCAGGGTATTCAAGGGATAAAAAATCATCTGTTTATTATAAACCGGCAAAAGCTGCTTGGAAGTGGTGGCGGTTAAAGGAAAAAGTCGGGTGGCGGTCCCGCCTGACAGGACTATCCCCTTCATTTTTTTCTTTTTTCTGCGGGTTTTTTTCATATTTTTACCTCTATGAAGTTAGTTTAGTATAAATTGGGAATTTTTTGCAAAGTTTTCTGACCTCTTCACGGATTTTTTTCAGAAGTTTTTCATCGTTGTGGTTCTTTATGACATCCTTTATCCATCTGGCTATCAACATGATCTCTTTTTCCTTCATGCCGCGGGTCGTCACCGCTGGAACGCCGACGCGGATGCCACTGGGATCAAAGGAACTGCGCGGATCATCCGGAATCATATTTTTATTCAAAGTGATGCCGACTTTGTCAAGCGCTACCTCAGCTTCTTTTCCAGTCACCCCAAAACTGCCGAACACATCCACCAGAACCATATGATTGTCCGTTCCGCCAAACATCAGTTTGAATCCATATTTTTTCAATTCCACCTCCAGCACTTTGGCGTTTTTCAGTATTTGCTTGGCATATTTTTTAAATGACGGTTTTAACGCTTCACCGAAAGCGATAGCTTTGGCGGCAATCACATTTTCGTGCGGTCCGCCTTGAAATCCGGGAAAATTAGCCTTGTCGATGGCTTTGGCAAATTCTTTTTTACACATTATCATTCCGCCGCGCGGGCCACGGAGCGTCTTGTGTGTGGTGGTGGTCACAATATCAAAATATGGTACCGGATTTGGAATAGCTTTGCCGGCAATGAGGCCTGCAATATGGGCGATGTCAATCATCGAAAACGCCCCGACTTTTTTGGCAATAAATTGAAATTTTTTGTAGTCTAGCTGGCGAGTATAGGCGGAAAATCCAGCCAAAATTAGTTTGGGTTTTTCTTTGAGAGCCAATTTTTCCAGCGCTCGATAATCAATTTTTCCCGACGCGTCGGTTTTGTAGCCGATAAATTTATAAATTTTAGCCGAAAGCGTCACTGGATGGCCATGAGTCAGATGTCCGCCGTGGGAAAGATCCATACCCAAGACTTTGTCGCCGGGTTGCAGGACCGCGCTATAGGCGATCATATTGGCGGGCGCGCCGGACAAAGGCTGGACATTCACGTGCTCC
>PFVN01000043.1:8284-9189 GCA_002790635.1 Candidatus Moranbacteria bacterium CG_4_9_14_3_um_filter_42_9 | reverse complement strand
ATCAGAATAACCAAGAAAACCGTCATTTTTTTGAAAAGAAAACTATGCCTCTCACCATTTTTTAGGAAAAAATTGAAGGTCAGTCCGGCAAAAAGAAAAACCACCGGTAAGGTGCCGATAGAGCGTAGTGCGTGCGGGTTGCCTTCCGCCGTCATAAATTCCGGTGCCAACAGGGCAAAAAACCAAATTACGAGAAAAACATATTTTTCCATCTCCGGGTTCTTCATTTTTTTGAAAATTCTCTGAAATGAGGACCGGAAAGTCATAGCGCAAATATAGATAAATCCAAAAAGAAATGCGATACCGGTCAGCGGGTCCAGGATCGGGTAAGGCGGGTAATTATGCCGCCAGTTTTGGTCGCCCCAAAAATTGTATTTAGCCAGGCTCAAACCGAAACTGCGTAAAAATGTTTGAAGAAGATGACCCTGATTAACTTGTGGCGACATAATTGAAATGGAAGCGGAGCGCGATTCAAAATATTCCGGGTGGGACCAAAAGAATGTATAGAGCATCGGTGCGGCGGAAATGACTGTGAAAATAACAAAAATTAATATTTTTTTCCAATACTCTTTCAGGAAATTCGGGCGGGATGCGACCAAGGAAATTAAGGTTGCGATCAGAATGGCTGGTGCAATCCGGAAAGCGATGTAGGTGTGAAGTCCGATGCCAAAAATGAAACCGCCAACGGCAAAATCAGTCCAATGGCGGGTGCGCAGTCCTTTCCAAAGGAAATAGAAAGAAAAAACTAAAACTGCAGGCAATATATTAGCCCGAAAGGAGATGCGGCTGAAATTGATGGCCCAGAAGGACACCGCCGTCAAAAAAGAGCTTATAAGACCGATTCTTGCGCTAAAAAGCTCTTTGCCGAGGAGATAGGTGCCGAAAATCGTGAGTGTGCCAAAAAT
>PFVN01000043.1:0-8276 GCA_002790635.1 Candidatus Moranbacteria bacterium CG_4_9_14_3_um_filter_42_9 | reverse complement strand
ATCAGGTTCATCATCAAGCCCTCCCGTCCCTGGTTGGCTGGATAAAACCACTGATAGTCGCCCGTCCGATTGGCATTTATGGCGTCTTCTCCATTGACCGCTTCATCCGGATAAATGCCAGGCGGTGCGTTTTCAATGTTGTATATCCGCAAAAAAAATCCCAAAGCGATGATCAGAAACAGAATGATCCATATCTTAAACTTTTTTGATTTATAATCAAATTTTTTTGCCAGCGGGAAAACCGCGCGAAATTTTGTTTCTTTGGCAGAGGCGAAGTTACCCCGGGTGGATAGTTTTTTCTGCATAGTATTTTATTATTATTTTATTCAAGTATAGCACATTTGTCGGCGATTAGCTACTTGTGAAATTTCTCCAGCGCGGATCACAGACCCTCCTGATTTTAGCTCTGGAGCGATCCGAATTAAGCTAGAATAAAATTTTAGTCTCCGGCGAAGTTATGCACATAAAAAGGTGTTTCGAAATAGAGATTTTGTGGTATAATTTAAATAAGAAAAAACAAAAAACGCTAAATAGCGGATTTGATTTAAAGTTGAAACAAAAATGGTTAATGAAGGAAAAAAAAATATACCGCCAGTTGACAACGCCAGTGCTGTTTTGCATGAAGAGCAAGAAGGCGCATCGCAACAGTCTGAAGATATAAATGAACAGCAGGAATTGTTGAGGGAAAAAGCGCATCAAATATTTTTCCAAGCAGTTGATTGGGCAAAAATAACCGGTCACTACAAAAACGAAGAAAAAAAAGCTGCACTTCAGCACAATGTAGAACAAATCCGGGAGGCGGTTTTGACTGAAGTTCTCAAAGCTAATTTATTAGAATCAGATGAAAAAGGACTAGAAGCGCTTGTAAAATTAATCGTAGCGAGGGAAAACGATAGACTGAATGTGGGGCATAAAACAGCTCGCAAAGCTATTGCAAAAATTTGTGGAGGAAAAACTAGCGAAACCCCCCCTATAGCGCCTCCTGCAACGCCTCTCGAAATGTCTCCAGCACCGAAAATGCCAGAGGATTTGACGCCTCCGAAATCCGCCAATGAAATAGCCGAGGAAAAGGAACAGCAAAAAGTTGAAGAACTGGAAAATAAGTTTGGGAAAAGACCGATTTATATCGATGATAAGGGGGATATATACAGAGCCATGCCCTATACCCTTGATTTAGGCAGGGGAACTTTTCGCGTATTCATAGTAAACCGGATAACTGGCAAAGAAAGAAGTGAGCGCTGGAGCGAAGAAAAACTGTATTCATTGCTGCAGGATAAGACGCTACGGGTGGAAAGTTCCGAGGAGGAAAAAACGGAGCGTAAAAAATTTGAAGAATCCAGAAAAAAAATCGTGTTTGAAAAATTTCCAGGGCTGGTGGAAAAGTGGAAAGCAGGACAAATAGGAAAAAAAATAGATAAAAAGAAGGCCGACAAACTTTTTGAAGTAATTATTGACCAGCTTAACTTGCTTGAGAACACAGATGTCTGGGAAGAAGCAAATAAAATATTAGAAGATGCGAAAAAAGAGATAATAGAAGCGCCAAAGGGCGAGGCGAGCAAAGAAGTTCCAAAATTAACCGAAGATGAAAAAGAAATCGCCCGAACGGGATCTCTAATTACACTTTCGCGTATTAAAAATTGGGATGAACTAAACGCGAATACGGAACAAGATGGAGATGCAAAGTTTTTGGAAAAAACCAGGGAGCTGTGGAAAGAATTTGCTGTTCATGGAAATTTGCAGAGAGATAAAAGGACAGGAAAAATGATTTTTGCCAATTACACCGACTTGGATGGCAAGTGTGCGCTTGGCCTTATGGAGTTGGCTGGTATAAAAACAAAAGATATCAAATATGTGCGGTCGAGCGCTTACGAAGAGGGACGAATCAATCTGGATACTGGGGACAAAGAAGGAGTTGTGGCCGATATTGAGGAAAAAACAGCCTTCATTGATCATCATGGTGAAAAATCCAAGAGCGATACCTCAACTGCCAAAAAAACATATGATTTGCTGGTGTCGTTAGGACTTTTGCAAAAGACCGAATATTTGGATAATCTGGTCAATTTTGTTAATCAGGTTGATAATGCGGATTATCCGGGAGTGGAAAAATATTTTGAGAATTCATGGAGAACCATTGCTGGTCTTAATAGATTTTGCAGCTTTCAAGCATTGAAATATTTTTTTGAGAAGGATAAAAATCCTGATCCAACCCGAGATTTATCCGAAGAAGAACTGAAAAAATACGGATTTATCTATGTGCGGAAGGGAAAAGAAGCAGAAAATAGGAGCAAAACGCAAAAGGATATTGCAGAAAAATCGAAAAAAGCTTTGCCAGAAATGGAAAGAGATGGTTTCATAATCCAGTCGGATAAATATGGTAAAATATGTGTCGAAGTTAGCAGCGGCGCTGAAAAAAATAATCCCGGAGGATATATTGCTGCCAAGTCCTACGGTTGCAACGCCTATGTGATATGGAATGCTGATTCTAAAAGTTTTTTCGTTTCCACGGATAGAGAATTGCAGGAAGCATTCAGCCAAGGCAAGAAAATCCGAGATCGGATGTGGATCAAGCCGATGCACGATAAAAGCGAATTAACGGCCACACTTTCGGAAATTCTGGGAAAAATGACTGGTGGAAAATTTGCACCAATCGGAAAGCTGAAAGAATATTTGAATAATCCGGAAGAATATGGAAAAATCTCCGGAGCGAAAGAGCCGGCAGAATATGAACTTGGAGAAGAAGGTAATTGGTTCGGAGAAAAGAAAAAAGAAGCAGAAAAACTTCCCGAATTGGGGAAGGAGGGCGAATTGCTTGAAGTCGGCAAGGTCGCAAAGACTGGAGAAAAGAAAAAAGACGGGGAGGACCGAGAAAAAGAAAGAAAGGAAAAGCTGAAAAAAATTGAGAAAGAACTGATCCAGGCTCGCAAGGACTATCTGGAGACCGATTATAAGAAAAAGTCGGCCTACGGTAAGCTGAAAAAATTTTTCGGAACTTTGTTTGCGGATGATCGTCACGAGCGGTTGGGCGAAGAGGATCCGGATGTAGCTTATTATAAAAAAGAATACGATAAAAAACTGTTGGAGCATAAGACATTTCTCTTGGAAGAGGCGGTCGGGAAAGGGATTGCCGGGGAAAAATTGGGCGAAAAACTGAAAACCATAGTGCTGGAAGAAAATATCGCATTGGAAGATACGGAGGTTGAGGTGCGGGTTGAAAATTTTGAGGGGCGCTATGCCGGATTTGTCAAAGAGTGCGTCCAGGATTTGAACGGCCGCTGGGAAAAAATGCACTGGGCGGAAAAAACCGGTGTTGTGGTGAGCGTTTTGGGAATGGCCTCTATCGCTGTTGGCACGGGCGGAGCAGCGGCCATCGGCATCGGCGCCGCGATGCTGAAAAATGTCATAAAATCCGGAAAAATTCCGCAGTTTTTTGAAAAAACCAAAAAAGCGGTCGCGGAATATTACAAGCACACTCTGCCGGTCATTGATCTGGAAAATAATTTAAAATTGGATCCGAGAATACAAGAATCCAATCAGGAGCTGGCGGGTCTCAACGAACAAATTCCCAAAGTCAAAGAGGGAGCGGAACTGGACAAACTGGTAAAGAGAAAACAATTTTTGGAAAATCAGAAAGATCTCCTGTCTTATATCAACAATGTTGTTTCCATCCGCAGCTATATTGCGGGCAAAAACAAAAATGAATGGGACGGCATCGCCAAAAAACCGATCGGAAAATTGCTGAAAACGGGCCGGGGGACAAAAACTGCCCAAAACGAGGGCAGTCTGGAAGGCAGAATATCTAGAATTTATGACAACCTGAAGGAGGTAGAGGGTTTTAAGGGAAAACTGGATCCGTTGAACGAAAAAGAAACAGTTGATGATTGGGTGAGGCGCTTGGCCAGAATTGTTCGCAAAGGAGAAATCAGCCGGATCTAAGAAGCTAAATAAATTTAAGGAAGAAAATGGCGCAACAAAACACGATTCAAAAAAATTTGCTAGACGAAATGGGCCTTTCCGGACTGCCACCTGAAGAGCAGGAGCGATTATTGTCAAAAATGACCGGTGTTTTATTGAAAAAATTGTTTCTGGAAACAATGGAAAGATTGAAAGATGCGGATCGGGAAATTTTTAAAAATATGCTGGATAGCGAAGCCGATTTGACGGAAGTGGAAAAATTTTTGCAAGGGAAAATTGAAAATTATGATCAGATATTGGAAGGAGTATCGGCAGATTTCAAGGAAAAAATGAAAAACGGTATAATAAATTGATTCACCCGTCTAGATTTTTTCGAGATTCAGTCTCAGTGAAAAATGAGCGGGTAAAAAATATGGTAGATGAAATAAAATCCAATCTGGAGCCGATTGAGGATAAAGACTTGGACTTAAAGAGAAAATTCCTGGCGGGGTCCAGCGAAATAAAAGCTGTTGAAAAAAAAGACACTCCTGAAATTATTGTGGAAAAAAAGGAAGGGACGGTAGAAAAAGAGAGCGCTTATTCCAAAATTCTGTCCAAGGTTAAGGCACAAGCTCAGCCATCGGACGCGACATCGGTAAGCGGCGATGCTCAGCTGGTCAATGCTGAAATGGACTCAGAAGCTAAAATAAAGAATCTGGTTAATTTAGCGATGCAAAAAGGCGTGATTCACGCGGTCAAGGTGGCTCAGCATCTGGAAGACAACTATACTTTGGATGAGTTTCACGATCGGATGCTCGCCGATGAATTGCATGACGAATTGATTAAAAGAGGGCTGATTAAGAATATTTAGTTTTTTTTGCTTTTATAAAAATAAATCGAGAAAATAATAAGAATATTATAACAAGCCGGCATTCAATTATATGGCTATCGACCTAAATCCACTTTTCATTGTCTTAGCGTTGATTTTATCGATCATCTGCTTTTTTAGCGGCACATTCTTGGTTGTTTCTAGCATTCTGCGATTTCGGTTACAGGTGGTTCAATCTTTGCAAATGGATATCGAAGTTGTTCGGGTGACAAAGAAGAAGGTAGAGCTAAATGAATCCGGGGGGAATGAAAAGTGGAAAGAAGAAGTTATGATGATGGAAAAACTGTTTGCTGCCATCGCCAGCTTCAAACAGAAAATAAGCGGCTGGAAAAAGTTTTTTTATGAGACACCCAACATTGTTTTTGAAATTGCGAAACCGGCAAAAAGTGAGGAAATCCTTTTTTTTATGGCGGTGCCGAAATTTATTCGGGAAGCGATGGAAAAACAAATTCAAAACTTTTTTCCGGATGCAGTCATTGAAAAAGTTCCGGATTATACGATATTCACTCCTTCGAGCCACACCGTTTACTCGGTATTTGAGCTGAAAGGAAGCCCCGCGCTGCCTCTCAAAACCTATAAAACGATGGGAACGGACACGCTGGATGAATTCGCCAATACCATGAGTCGCCTTGATTTAGGCGAAGGAGCTGCCATTCAAATTGTCGTTGCGCCAGTGCGAGGAGAAGAGTGGCGCAAAAGAGGCAAGTCTATCGCTCATCTGATGCAGCAAGGCAAACAACTCAAAGATGCTCATACCCCGTCCATTGTTAAGGATGTTGGAAAGGGAATCGGCAAGGAAATGATGAGTCAAGTTTCTCTGGGAAAAAATGAGAAAAACAGCTCTTCTTTGCAACAGGAAAAAACTGCAGTTCAGCTGACACCGGAAGAGCAAGAGTTGGTCAAGGCAATTGAGGGAAAAGCGAATCAGCCGGCACTCCAGATAAATGTGCGGGCCTTGTCATCAGCTAAGACGCAGGAGCGAGCCGAACAGATAATTTCTTATATCGAAAATGCGTTTACCCAATTTGAAAATCCACAAATAAATACGCTCCGAGTCCGCAAAAGGAGCAAGGATAAGCAAGTTGCGTTCGATTTTATATTTCGGAATTTCGATAAGGAGAGCGCTATGCTTCTTTCTGCAGAAGAGGCGGCGGGCATTTTCCATTTTCCGATATCTGTTACCGATACACCTAAAATAAAGTGGCTAAAATCTACCGCGGCCGCGGCGCCGGTGGATATGCCCAAGGAAGGAGTAATGATTGGCTTTAATGAATATCGGGACGTGAAAACGGAAATTCGACTGACCGACAGCGACAGAAGAAGACATTTCTATACAATCGGGCAAACTGGAACCGGCAAGACGACAATTCTTCAGGAAATGGCCAAACAAGACGCCAAAAACGGAAAAGGTTTCTGTTTTATCGATCCGCATGGCGAAGCCGTCCAGGATATCTTGGCCTGCATTCCAAAGGAGCGGGCGGAAGACGTTATATATTTCGATCCGGCGGACACCGAGCGTCCTTTTGGCCTCAATATGATGGAATTTGATCCGGCGCATCCGGAACAGAAAACTTTCGTCATCAATGAAATGATCGGGATCTTTGATCAATTATATGACCTGAAAGCCACCGGCGGGCCAATGTTTGAGCAATATATGCGGAACGCCATGCTTTTAGTGATGGAAGATCCGGAATCGGGATCGACGCTGATGGAAATTCCGAAAGTGCTGTCGGACGAGGAATTCAGAAAAATGAAATTGTCCAGGTGCCAAAACCCGATTGTTATTGATTTTTGGACCAAGGAAGCGGAAAAGGCCGGCGGCGAAGCGGCGCTGGCTAATATGGTTCCCTATATCACTTCCAAACTCACGACGTTTATTTCCAATGATATGATGCGGCCCATCATTGCCCAGCAAAAAAGCACCATTAACTTTCGCGAGATGATGGACAACAAAAAGATATTGCTCATCAATCTTTCTAAGGGCCGAATCGGCGAGATCAACGCGCGTCTCTTGGGCATGGTGATTGTCGGCAAAATCCTGATGGCGGCCCTGTCGCGGGTTGATACGCCGGAAGATCAGCGCGTTGATTTCTATCTGTATATGGATGAATTTCAGAATGTGACTACCAATTCAATCGCGCAAATTCTTTCGGAAGCTAGAAAATATAAACTGTGTCTGAATATCGCCCATCAATTCATCGCACAGCTCAAGGAAGAAATTTCTAAAGCGGTTTTTGGCAACGTCGGCTCGATGATAATTTACCGGGTTGGTCCGGAGGATGCGGAATTTTTGGAAAAACAACTCGAGCCAGTGTTTACCAAAAACGATCTCATAAACGTGGATAACCACAAAGGATTTGCGAAAATTCTGGTTAAAGGTGTTCTCTCTAAGCCATTCAATATTGAAGGTTGCCCACCAACCAAAGGTAAACAGGATATCGCCAACGCACTCAAAGAATTGTCACGACTCAAATTCGGGCGGGACAAGACCATCGTCAATCGGGAGATTATGGAACGGACGAAACTAAAAATGAGTGTTACGTAGCATGCTACGTAACAAATTACGTAATTTTATGTCCACTTTCTTTGCTGACAAAGAAAGTTACAAAGAAATCACCACACCGGCTCGTGCTGTGGCAAATTCTTGACGCGGACTCGCTAAAATCACTAAAAACGACGTCGCTCCGAAAAGGGATGAGTGATTTTCACGCTCGTCTGCTGTAATTTGCCTACGCACATTCGCTATGTGCGGATATTGGTTTTTTAAAATAAAATACTATTTTCAGCATTGCGTGATGCGCTGCTGTAAATTCAAGCGAGTGAGCGTTTAGAAAGTTTGTATCGTAGTCCGCCGCGGCGGACGAAGACTGAACTTTTAGCGAACGAGTGCAGAATTTTCCAGCGCATGAGCACGCTGAGAGCTTTTTTTGTTACTTTTTCTGGCGGACAGAAAAAGTAAGGATAAGCTTTGCTGCCAAAAAAAGTGGAAGAGATCATTCCATCCTAAAAGATTTAATATCGTCCGGAGTGGAAAAATAAACAGTATTATTCGCCTCGTCCACGGCCAGATCATTGGCGCCTGAAATTTCGGAATTATAATATTGCGTGATTATATTGCCGGAGGCGTCCAGTTTTATGATTCGGGAATTAGTTTTATCCAAAACATAGATATCGGTGTTGTTTTCTAAAACATAAACTTTATACGGAGTGATGGGCGTGGCCGATTGTTCTAAGTTAAAATCCTGTTTTTTACCGCGGAATAATTTTAGGATATTTTTTCCCTCCGCGACGAAAATATTTTCGCCGATGGCCATACCGGTCGCGCCTGACAGATCCAAGGATTCTTTTACCCAATCGGATTTTTGCCCAAAACCGCCCTCGGCTCTTGGATAGCGGTAGATCTGGTTGTTTTTGGCATCCAGCAGATAGATATATGTTAGATATGTTTTGGCATCAGTGATAGCTATTCCATCCGGAATGGCTAGGGTATTATTTT
>PFVN01000075.1:1642-3008 GCA_002790635.1 Candidatus Moranbacteria bacterium CG_4_9_14_3_um_filter_42_9 | reverse complement strand
GGGAACTACTGGCCCAAAGCCATTACCGCCCTCAAGCAAACGCATGGTTAGAACGCCCGGACACAAAGCCGGTACCTCTCAAGGACTGGGAATTTCTGTCCAGCCCAACGGCTCGATTCTTATTACAGCCCCCGCCGGTAAGATAGTGCAGGTAAGCTCTGATAGCCCCTCTTTTTTGGTGGAACTTGGGAGCGTAACGTTAACCATCGTAGAAATATAGCAGACCATCTCCGAAAGCAACTATTGTTTTCGGAGATTTTTTATTTATCGAGTTTAAAAAGTGAATTCTTTCGTGCCCTCTTCACCAACAAGACGTGTTACTTGTGCCCTTGAATAACCGGTTAATTTTTCAATGTACCTTTTGACAAGTCCCTTTCCGGTTTTATTTAGCAACAAATACTCAAACCTCACTAAGAAACTTTCAATCCAAACATACACAACATCTGCATTTTTAGGGCATCTCTCAAACACAACCTTATCAGATGGGTTGAGAAAATTTCTAATATCTTCTATTGTGTTTATTAGGGAGGCGTTCATTAGGATCAACATTTCTACATGATACGGCTCCCTGTACTATTACGGGCTCATTTTCTTATGGAAATCGAGTCCAGTTCAGGCTCATTTTGTATTGTACATGACTCCCCGCTGTGAAAATAATATAAAATGATAAACTTGGTGAGTGACTCCGCAAGAATTCGTAACTAAAGTAGTAACCCAGTACAACAGGGGTACTGGAATTTTCGAAAAAAAGATAAACGCTGAGGAATTGATACCCGTTCAGCTAAAAGATAAAAATAAAGCACTGTTCATTTTTTATGTCCTGCAGTTGGATTATGCTATGAAATCCCAAATTCTATATAGGGGCGCAAACAAACTGTATAGAGAAAATCGTTTGTTTTTTACACCGAATTTCATTAGTAGTTTATCTGACGCTACTCTAACTAAAACGCTAAAAGGATATCTGCATCCTAGGTATATAAACGAAGCGATTAGGCGCTACCGGCATAACACAAACATCTTATTGAAAAAATACAAAGGTGACCCTAGAAGTATTTTTATAGATACCCAGGCGTGTCAGGAGGTGTTAAAGCGTTTAGGGGAGTTTAGAGGATTTGGCCCGAAAATCGGTAACTTTTTTATAAGAACAATGATAAATTCCTTTGGATACTCTTTCTCAGATATAGATACGATCTTACCCCCTGTAGATGTACACGATGTAAGAATAACCTATTTGCTTGGGTTTATAGGGGCGGACCGGATGGCACAAAAAAACATTGACCTTGTAAAAAATCTCTGGAGTAAAGCATGCAAAGATGCTTGCATCAGTTGGTTGGTTTTTGATAAAGCGCTGTGGTTGCTGGGCTCC
>PFVN01000075.1:0-1609 GCA_002790635.1 Candidatus Moranbacteria bacterium CG_4_9_14_3_um_filter_42_9 | reverse complement strand
GGACTTGCTAAACCTACTAAAATAGGTGGCTTGGAATTTTTCACATCATAGAAAAAACCGATTCTAGTTATTGGTGGAACTTACTCAGAGATATTACAAACTATTTAGCAATGCTGGTCTAATCCTAAACACCAGTAATTAATCGCTAGGAAGCGGAAATTTAACACAATATTCCTTAATTTCATCTCTAAGTTTTGGCCTAAAAGGCCTTAGAGACGCCGTTTTGGCAATATTTCCTAACACAGTAGTCCAGCGCTGTATTGTACATCTCGTTCGTAATTCTCTAAAATACAAAGAGTTAGTTTTAGAAAAAGAAACACTCCAAACCGCACTTACAAATCTTGAAACTCAAAAACCGGAAGGAACCTTGGAAACAGTTAGAAAATTCAAAGATTATTGTTGTGACCTGCAAAAAACCTATTCACTAGGAAATAATGAGATAAAAGATGAAATCCTAAATGCAGTATGTTGGGATTTTTCTATCCTCAATGGTGAAATAGCGTCAATACAATACAAAAAGCCATTTGATATGATAGCAAAACTACCTAAAAACGCTGATTTTAGAAATTGGTGGACCGTAGCGGAATCAGCAGAGCTTGCATTTGCCTTTGGCAAAAGTCGAACCCACTTCGTAGTTCTTCACGTTAGATCTACCAAAAAAATATCCGACAAAAACGTCGGATATTTTTCTGGTGGTGTTTGTTTAAAAAAGTCAGAACCCATTTTGCGGAGAACCCCCACGAATGAGGACGGACGGATTTTTCGGCGGCGGCATTTACGATACTGCCCAAGTCCGGTTGCTACGATATATCGTTATACTATCAACATCGATCCATGTTCTTGATTCCCATATATCTTTCTCGGGACTTCCGCCGAACTTGCTGGACTTGTTCATATTTTTATACACATCTTCTGAAATGTAAATATGGTAGCCCTCTTTTGATAAACCTGATAGCTTGACGGCGTAGTTTGTGGCATTACCAACCCAAACAAGATCATTATTATTTTCACCACGAATTCCGCCCCTCACTACCAAAACTTTTCCAACATCAACTCCTATACCGAAATCAAATTCTATACCTTGTCCACTTAACCCTTGATTATTTTGAAACACAGCATCAAGTTTTGGTTTTAAAACCTTTTGGGCAAACCAAGACATTTGCAATGCGGCCTTCGCCGCATTTGTTCTTTTGTTATCGCCAATAAACGCTACCAAAACTCCGTCGCCGTTAAAACTTCTTAGCTCGTCGTCGTTTAATCGTGCTATTTTCGATACACCCCAAAGAAATGATTTATACATTCTTGCCGCAGTAGTACGGCGAAGACCGTCAACTATTTTTGTTGATTCTCTTATATCAATAAAAAGCATTGCCAACTCAATTTCTTTACCAATTTTCCCTAACGCGATATCGGCGACATCAGGAATAACCCTGCCCTCTGTTATGTCATAATCTCCGCCGAAGAAGTCATCAACACCTTTAATTATTTCCTCTTTTGTTGCCATATCATATTTTGAAAAGTAGAAAACTAAACATGAGTAAAATCATACCGCCGAAAAATGCAAAAATTGCATCTCTAAATTGAGAATGCTTCCTCACGGCAATTTTTG